>CAIQCM010000085.1 GCA_903870305.1 uncultured bacterium | reverse complement strand
TACGTATAAATTAGCATATTAGCATCGAGTCAATGAACCATAATAGCGATTCAATTGAAAAATATAATCAAAGAAGGTAATATATTCAGAATATGAGATACACCCAACTATTCGGAAAAACGGTAAAGAATGTTTCCTCGGACCTCGAAAGCCGGAACGCCGAGCTTTTGACCAAGGCCGGGTTTGTCGACCAGCTCACGGCCGGCGTTTATACGTATTTGCCGCTTGGTTTGCGCGTCTTAAACCGCATTAAAGATATCGTGCGCGAGGAAATGGACGCGATCGGCGGGCAGGAGATCCTCATGCCGGCTTTGACCCCCAAAGAACCCTGGAAGATCTCGGGCCGCTGGGACGATCCGGGGCGCGAGGTGATGTTCCAGTTTGAAGGCCACGGCGACAAAGAGTATGCCCTTGGCTGGACGCATGAAGAGATCGTAACCCCGCTTGTAAAAAAGTTTGTGAAGTCGTACAAGGACCTGCCGGTCATGGTTTACCAAATTCAAGACAAGTTCAGAAACGAAGCGCGCGCTAAGGCCGGGCTCTTGCGCGGTCGCGAATTTTCGATGAAGGACTTGTACAGCTTCCACCGCGACGAGGCCGGGTTGGTGGCCTATTACGAAAAGACCAAACAGGCGTATTTCAATGTTTTTAAGCGCTGCGGGCTTGATGCGTTCATTGTCAGGGCCTCGGGCGGAACCTTCTCAAAATATTCCGACGAGTACCAGGTGCTGACCGATAGCGGCGAAGATACGATCTTTTATTGTTCCGCGTGCCGTTATGCCGAAAATAAAGAAGTCGCGGAAATGAAAGGCGGCGATAAGTGCCCGAAATGCAAAGACGGAACGATCATCGAAGCGCGAGCGATCGAGGTCGGGAACATCTTCATGAATAAGACCAAATACACCGACGCGTTTGATTTTAAATACATCGATGAAACGGGCAAGCCCCAGCCGGTCATGATGGGCTGTTATGGCATTGGCCCGTCGCGGGTGATGGGCACGATCGCCGAAATATATAACGACGCGAACGGCTTGAAGTGGCCGGCCTCAATCGCTCCGTGCGATCTTCATCTTATCGAAATTAAAAGCAAAGACGAGAAAGTGCGCGAGCAAGCCACCGCGCTTTACGGCGCGCTCATGCAGACCGGACTCGAGGTTCTCTATGACGACCGCGAGGACAAGGGGGCGGGGGAGAAGTTCGCCGACGCCGACCTCATCGGCATCCCCAAGCGCATTGTCATTTCGGAGAAGACATTGAAGGACGAGTCCGTCGAAATAAAAGACCGCGCCACGGGCGAGACGAAGATGGTGAAGTTGGTTGACCTCGGCAAAGAGCTTGAACATTACTTTGGCGGATGTGGGTGTGGCGAAGAACACCAACACTAGATCGTAGAACTTAGAACATAGTTTAATGTCATTGCGAGGAGCGAGCGCACGAGCGACGCGGCAATCCTTTCGGAATATGACCATGGTTGCAATTGAGAGGGAGATTGCCGCGCTCGTCTGCGGACTCGCTCGCAATGACAGATTTGATGCAATGTCGAGTCGGCGGATTAGAT
>CAIQCM010000084.1 GCA_903870305.1 uncultured bacterium | reverse complement strand
GCGCGCTTTTGGGGCGCGCGAGGGGAGAGCGGCGGTGCTGCGAGGACGCCTGGAATGTTTTTAATGTTGGGAACGCCGTTGCGCCCGAGATGTTTTGAAGCAGGTCGTCTAACCAAGCAGCACTGCCGTTTGTGGGCTCAGAGGGCATCGAACCCCCGGCCAGCGGATTAAAAGTCCGCTGCTCTACCAACTGAGCTATGAGCCCGAAAGAACAATGAGGGTACAATCGGCCAAATATGCCGCTCCCTACCCTCTGTCAGGAGCTCTGAAAAGGACACGTCGTGGAAAGTGAAAAAGCATCCAATCGACGCATCTTAGGGGACTGCCCGTCCCCATCTGCAAAAAGCTATCAGTTTTGAGACGGAATGTCAAGGCCGTCCATCCAAATGTCAACGGGAAATTAAAATGTCATGGTATTTAGGGAAATAGAAATGTCATGTTTGGTTAGGCGAGAGCCGGGGCAAGTGTCGGAATTCGCATGACCCCATTTTTAATCGCGAATGATAGATCTTCTATCGGATAACTCAGAAGCCGCGTGAACAGGACATCTTTTCCTCGTGCCCTTAGCTTGATAACCCCCTTTGGATCGGTCAGAACCTCGATTATCTCTTTGGGGCGCAGTGCCAGCCCCGGCGTCTCGTGAATCTGATAGGAGATCGTTCCATGCGAGACGGTGAAATCGTTTCTGAGAACCCGCAGGTCGCATCGCGAGAGAATATCATGGAGGTTCTTTTTCTCATGTGCCAAGAGGTTCCGATGCCGATCGCCCGGCTTTTTCGCCGAGCGCGCGAAGCGGCGATTGAAAATGGGAAGGAACTTTTTGGCGATGAAGACATTTGCGTCTTCCGGCGTGTTGATCTTGGCGAGACGAAGTTCTTTAATGAGTCGGTCTTGGAGCGTTAGGAAGAGTCGTTCCACCCGCCCCTTGGCCTGCGGACTGTTGGCGAAGTGAAGAATCGTTCCCAATTGCCCCATGGCGCGCGCGAACTGCGGTTTGGTGTCGCCGTTCTCCGCCGCAATAACCATGTGCATTTTATAGGTCGAGAACTTGTCGAGGTATATTCCTTCAGGAAGTCCGTATTCCTCAATATAGGCCTGCCAAAAGCCCATAACCGGCAGAACGCCTTCGCTCGCGGCGAACTCGGCGCGGGTGAGCCGCCCTGTGGCGTCGTCGATGGCGGCAAGAAGGCAGAGCTCATGTCCGCCGTCGGGGTTGGCATACCGATCCTCCAACCACGCTTCATAACTGCCGTCAAATTGTTCGAGCATGCCGAACGATTCTTTTGGCTCGCGCCATGCGCGGTACGTGACCGGTGCGGAACGATTCTTTTTTAGTGCGAGCAATCCCGCCGCGCGCATGATTTTCGCGATCGTTTTCCTGTCGCGTTTAATGTCGTGATCCTCATTGAGCTTTTCCGCCGCGAAGGTCGGCGTGAAATCCGAATAGTTGGCCTTGATTATTTTAAGGATCTTATTTCGTTCGCTTTTTGGTACGATGTGGCGGCCGCTTTTGCCGCGCGACTTGTGCGCCAACGCTTTAGGACCCTTCTTCTTCATTCTGGCTTTGAGCCGAAAGACGTGGCGTTCGGTCACGCCTATTTTTTCGGCGGCGACCGGCGCGGTTATGCGCCCTTTGATGAGATCACGGATCGTTTGGACGGTACGGAGTTCTTTGGTAGACATGGAAATTAGATGTTTCATATACCCGAACCTTATCGCAAAAAGGATCGAGGCATGACATTTTAATTTCCCGCCTACCCTGACATTATCGTCTCCCTATGACATCGGTATTAGATAAAAAAACTCGCCCGCCGCAAACACGGCTAAGGCGAGTGACACAGATCGTTCGAGCGCGGAAAAGGCGAGCGCGGAAATGCCTGCGCGGCCTTGCGCGGAACGAAGCTGTGACTCCGACGCTTCGAAAAAGAGCCGGACCTCCGGGGGCGATATACGTTTCGCCTGCGGATCGCTGTTAACCTAGCATAAATATCTCAGAGCGTCAATACCCCTATAGTCCGCTACTCGTCAAATATCAGTATTACAATAAAAAAACTCGCCCGCTGCAAAAGCAGTCAAGGCGAGGGGCTAGCGTGGCGACACCGGCAAAAGCGGCAAAGTTGGAATGTTGGCAAAAAGGGCGATGTAAGAATACGGGCAAGGTTGGCAAATGCCGAAGATGAAAGAGAAATACCTAGCCGGACACTGACCCGCAATACAAAAAAT
>CAIQCM010000083.1 GCA_903870305.1 uncultured bacterium | reverse complement strand
TCGCATAAAACCGTCCGGAGCAGGTGGCGACAAAGCCGATCCCCGCTTCCGCCATCACCGCTTCCAGCTCTTTAAGATATTTCGCCGCGCTCTGCGGCGCCGTGTCGCGTCCGTCGGTGATCGCATGAATGGCAACGCGAGAAATGTCTGCAGCTTTTGCCGCTTTCAAAAAAGCAAAAAGATGCTCGTTGTGGCTGTGCACGCCTCCCGGCGAGAGCAGGCCAATCGCATGCAAGGTGCTGTCATTCTTTTTAACGTGGTTGAATAGCGCGCCAAACTCAAGATTATTCGAGAACTCACCATTTTTGATGGTTTTTGAAATTCGCACCAGGTCGGTGTCGATGACGCGCCCGGAACCGATCGTCATATGACCGATCTCCGAGTTACCCATTTGCCCCGTCGGCAGTCCGACGCTTTCTTCGCTCGCGTCCAATGTCGCGTGCGGATACTCGGCGTGAAGACGGTCCATGACCGGCGTTGAGGCCTCAAATATTCCATTGTATTCGCGGTCAGAGCGCTCCCCCCAGCCGTCGAGGACAATGAGGACAAGGGGTTTTATTTTTGGATGCATAATTTTTCGAATATCTAATATCTAATTTCTAATATCTAATCCGTCGTCTTATTTTGGAATTTAGTTCTTATCCTGCTCCTCGAAGCCAAAGCGAAGTGGGGGTGAGGGTTGTCATCATTGCAATAAACTGAACCGGTTGAACAATCATCGCATCCCAGCTATCATACCTATATGAAGAAATTTCATCAACACAAACCGCATCGTGCCTCGAATTTTTCAAAGCCGCAGGCGGCAAAAACGGGGTGGGAACAGGTGTCGGACTGGTATGGCGGACACATGGCGGAAAACGATTCGCTCCTCAACACCGTCGTTTATCCCGGCGTTATTAAACTGCTAGCGCCGGAAAAAGGAAAACAATATCTGGATATCGCTTGCGGCGAGGGCGCGTTTGGGCGCTTGCTCGCAAAAAGCGGCGTTCATACTTTTGGTTTTGACGCTTCACCTTCATTGATCGAAAGGGCGCAGCGGCTGGCGCCGACCAACACCAAATACGTTATGGGCGACGCCACTCGTTTTGCAAAACTCTGTCAGGGTATTAAATTTGATGGCGCGACTTGCTTGCTTGCTATTCAAAATATCGACCCCATCGCGCCGGTCTTTCATGACGCCGCTTCCGTGCTCGCGTCCGGCGCCCCGCTTGTCATTGTCATGAACCACCCGTCTTTTCGCATCCCGCGCCAAAGCGCCTGGGGCTGGGAAGATGCGCGACAAATTCAATATCGCCGCGTGGACATGTATATGTCGCCCATGAAAATTCCGATACTCGCCCACCCCGGCGCCGATCGCTCGATCAAAACCGTTTCTTATCACCGTCCGCTTTCAACCTATATAAACGCGCTTGGCGAGGCCGGCTTTGCCGTTTCCGCGCTCGAAGAATGGACCTCCAACCGTGTGAGCGACTCCGGCCCCAAAGCCAAAGCCGAAAACCGCGCCCGCGCCGAGTTCCCGATGTTTTTGGCGTTGCGCGCGATCAAGATAAAATAAATTTTTGATTGGAAATGCAAATCGCCGGCATGAATGCTATTTATTCAACCGGCCTTTTATTTTCAAAAGATACCAGAGATCAGATAAAACCTCATTGGTTTTGACGCGGCTGTTCTCATTATTAAGCCAGGTGACGGGCAGCTCATTCACGCGATAACCCGCAGCATACGCGCGCATAAGTATCTCGGCGTCGAAGGTCCAGCGCGACGGGCTCATGTCTTGAAAAATATTTTGCGCGGCCTCTCGCCGGAACATCTTGAATCCGCATTGCGTATCGCGATGCGGCAATTTTAAAAAATGCCTGATGATAAAATTTATCGCGCGGCCCGAGAGCGACCGGTACCATGGTTGCGGTTTGGCAATGACCGCGCCGGGAATGCGGCGCGAGCCGATCACGATATCGCTCTCCCCCATTTTGGCGATGAACGCCGGCGCTTCGGCCGGATGCGTGGAAAGATCGCTGTCCAAGAACAAAACAAACTCCCCGCTCGCATTCATGACGCCGGTGCGCACAGCTCCCCCTTTGCCGCGATTCGTCTCATGCCTGACGAGCTTTAGCATCGGCAGTTCATTCGAGAGCAAATCAACGATCTTGGCGGTCGCGTCGGTCGAGCCGTCGTCAACAATAATGATCTCGTATTGCTTTGAGAGAGGATTAAAAACCGCCGCGGTCTCGCGGATCGCGCGTTCCACGGTTTTCTCTTCGTTGTAGGCGGGAATGACGACGGAATAGTCCATATTCATTCTCATATCGTAGCGCTTCAATCAAAAAAATGCTAACACCACGTTAAAAAGTATGAAGTATGAATTATGAACGATGAATGATGAATACGACGCCGTTATTAGTCGTTCGTCATTAGTCGTTCATCATTCATCATTAGTCGTTAGTCCACAATGACATGCACACCAACCTTTTCCTTTACCTTGATAAGGAGCGAGGTGGCGGCGCCGAAGAGGAGAACAAAACCGGCGGTCATGAAAACAATGTGATAGGCCGCGATTTGCGCTTTAAGCGTGACGAGCGTCGTGAAAATGGCGTAATTGGTCGGCGTAAAAACGTTCAAACTGCTCAAAGCCGAGGTGGCGATCACTTTGGCGTTGGTTGCATTGTTCAAGATCGTGCCGAAAACGGCGATCCCGAAAGCGCCGGCAATGTTGCGCGCCAAAGCCAGCACCGACGAGGCAATGCCAACCTCATGATCGGGCACGGCCGAAGCGATGATGTTGGTGCGCTGGGCCATGCCAAAACCCATACCGAGCGCCATCACAAATAGCGGCAGCATGATGTCGAGCGAGCTCGAACGCGGATCAAGTCCCAAAAATAGAAAAAGTCCGGCGGCGGCCGTGAGCGTGCTGGCAAAAATAACAAAGCGCGGCTGAACGCGGCCGGTGAGCTGACCGCCAATGGGCGCCGCGATCATCATGCCGGCGGCCATGGGCATGAAAAGCAGACCGGTTTGCGTGGCGTCCAGTCCTAAATACGTGCTTGCAAAAATAGGTATCAAAAATACGCAGCCCATCATGCCCATGAAGACGACGAAGTTGTTGGCGAGAACGTTCACGAAGATCGGAATGCGGAAAAATTTAAGGTCAACGATCGGATCGGGGTGCTTGCTCTCTATCTTTATAAAGAATGCGGTCGCGGTGACGATCACAGCATAAGCAATGAGCGACTTTACGGAAAGCCAGCCCCAGTCCAAACCCTTTTCCAAAACCAGCACCAGCGCGGAAAGCGCGACGCCCAACACAAACGCGCCCAAAAGGTCGAACTTCTTGGCCTTGTCGCCGGAGGTCGATTCTTTGATGATCGTAAGCGCCATGACGAGCCCGACGATCCCGACCGGCAAATTAATAAGGAAGACCGAACGCCAGCCAAAACCGTCGATCAACGGTCCGCCAATGAGCGGCCCGAAGACCACGGCCGCGGCGAACGAGGCCGACCAAATTCCCAGCGCCTGAGCGCGGGCCTTGCCTTTGGGGAAAGTCGCGGCGAGAATCGCCATGGCTGTTGGATAATCGGCCGAGCCGGCAATTGCTTGAATGACACGAAAAGTGATGATCGAAGGAAAATTCCAAGCCAGACCCGAGAGCACCGAGCCGATGATAAAAACGATGAAGCCGAGGACATAGACCTTTTTGCGTCCCCAGGTGTCGCCCAGCTTGCCCCAGACCGGCACAAAAATGGCGTTCGCGATGATATAGGCGGTGCTGATCCAACCGGCGGTGGAAACGGTGATCCCGAAATCGATGATGATCTTGGGGGTCGCCAAACTCACGACCGTCTGGTCGAGGCGGCCCAAAAAAGTGCCGATGATCACCGTCGCGAGCACCCACCACTTGACACTGCTGTTTTCTTTTTTTTCAGCCAATGCTTGTTCCGGCATTTTAATTTTTGTATATCGTTAGTTTGGCCGACATGCCGTTTTTTAGTTCGGGGTAGGCGCTTGCGTCGTAGCGAACCTTGATGTTGAATTCTTGTTCTTGCCGCTTGTCCGAAATGCTGAAAACAACATCACCCGCGCGCGAGGTCGGGCTCACCTCGTCGACAATGCCGTTAAAGACGCGTCCGCCAAAAGCGTCAACCGTGAAAGTCGCCCTTTGCCCCACGCTCACGTTATTCAATCCCTTGTCTTCCGCCAAACGGCCGACCACGCGCAGGTCGGCGGGGTCGATCATAGAAACAACGGTTTCACCGGGAGCGATCGACTTGCCAATATCTTCACGGGCCATGATGACAAGTCCATTGATCTTGGACTTGACCAGTTCGTTACCCACGAGCGCCACGACCATATTTGCAGCGATCGTGTCGCCTTCGTTCACATAGACAGCCGTAAGTTTGCCGCCAACGCTTGGCGCCAGGTCGATCGACGAGGCGACGATGGACGAATTATCGATCTTAACCTCGTTACTCGCGCCGATAAAATACCAGGCCGCGCCCGCAATGCCGACGACCAGAATAAGCGCGATCACGACGAGTGCGCGAACGTCTTTCAAAAGTTTGGCGATAAGCTTTTCCTCTTTTTTAACTTCCGCGATCAGTTCTTTTTCCTCTTTAATGATCTCTTTCTCGGTTTGCGTATTCATAGTCAATATAATTAGTTGTTTCCAAAGGTGACGACCTTATCCCCTGCTTTAAGTCCGGAGACGATCTCAACCAGGCCGTTTCCGCCGGTAATTCCGACCGTGACCGGCGTTTCCGCCGACGTTCCGGCGCCGTTTTCCACGAGCACAAACTTATCGGATCCGCGCGTGATGATCGCGCTTTCGGGAACCGCAATCACGCCCTTGCGTTCGCCGGCGTCGATCGCGATGTTGGCCGTCATGCCGGATTTGATCCGGCTGTCCTCTTTGACAAATTGCAATTTAACCCCGTAGGCGCCGACACCATTTGTGACTGTTTCGGCCGGGTCGACCGCCGCGACGACGGCGTCAAAATTAACGCCGCTCCCGAAAGTATCGAGCGTTACCCCGGCATTTTCACCAACCGCAACTTTGGCGATATCGGCCTCGGAAACCAGCGTGTCAATCTCATAATTGGAATTGGAGACCATCGAAACGGCCGGCGCGCCGGGCGAGGCCATCTCGCCGACGCTCACATTGACGTTCGAGATCGTTCCGTCGAACGGCGCGAGCAGCGACATTTTTGCCACCTCATTGCGCGCGGCGTTCACGGCAGCTTGCGCCGCGTCAACGCGGGTTTGCTGGGCGCGAATATCAATATCTTCGGCCCCGGCTTGGAGCTTGGCGAGCGCTGCTTGCTTTTCGCTTAAAGCGCGCGTCGCGGACGAAACCGCGTTGTCGGCGGCCTGGAGCGCCGTTTGGTCGGCGGCAAGCGCGGCAAAGTGGCCGTTGGCCTTAGCCGCGTATCCGGCAATAACGGCGCGCGCGGCGGTCGCCGCCGCCGGAACCGGCACCGGGTTCGAGATCTTATTCTTCGTCATGTCGGCCGTGTAGAAATCGATCAAATTGCCGGCGGCGTTCACCGCGTCGGAAACAAGTTTGTCGGTGCCGTATGTTTCGGCGACAAGCGAAGCGATCATTGCGTTCGAGGGGGTCGCCCCGGCGGCATTGAAATCGGCATACGATTTATCGACGGCCGCCGCCGCGGTCTGATAAGCGCTTTCAGTTCCGGCGCGATACGCGTCGGCGTTGGGATCGGTCTGTTTTATGAAGTCGGTGTAAAAATCGATATTCTCCTGTCCGGGATTAAAATCGGTGTCATGCAAGACATTATGCAATCCCGAAACGATCGCCGGCAGATCAAGATAGGTATTGGAAACGGCGCTAAAAGCGCTGTCATAGGCGTTACTGGCATCGGCGGAGGTTTTGTCTTTGGCGTCGCGCGCCGAAGAAACCGCGTTTTGGGCCGTAAGCAGGTCGATCGCTTCGGGCGGACGTTTCATTTTTTCAAGTGCGATCTGCGCGGCCGAGAGTGCGGCATTGGCCTGTTCTACGGCGGCGTTGGCATCATTCGCGTCGAGCGCGGCGAGCAGCGCGCCGCGTTTTACGACATCGCCTGAAGCGACCGGAACGCGCACGACGCGTCCGGCGCGCTCAAAGGACAAGT
>CAIQCM010000082.1 GCA_903870305.1 uncultured bacterium | reverse complement strand
CCCGACCCACGTATCCGGATAGATCCGCTGGAAAAATACCTGTTCTATAGCGATCGCCGATTGCACCAACGCGCTTACGAGAAACGCCAGACGCGCCTCGCGCTCCGAAGGCGCGGTCAAAACAAGAAGGAAGATCGCGAGCCCTTCAATAATATGTAGCGCGGCAAAGACCGCGGCGGCCTGATCGAGCGAAACAATTATGGAAAACGCGGCCAAGACGGCCAGCGCACCGGCGGCAAATAAGGTCTTGGTATCGGCGACGAGCGAATAATAACGGTTGCGAACGACCCTTTCTTTTTCGATCCGCATCGCCGCGAACCGGACGATGAGGAGTGCCGCGATCATGAGTTCGATGGCGAAAAGCGACCGCGTCTGCGGTTCGCTGGGGACGCCCGAGAGGTACCCTTGGCTAAAAATGATCCGCGCCTGCCAAGGGATGAGATAGATGAGGAGAACGGTTCCCCACCGGTCAATTTGTTCGACGATCTTGGAGATCTTCATGCAATATTGACTTTACTCTCTTTTGCCAGCGGTCGTAAATATCGGCGCGCCGGTCGCTCACGTGGAACTTGAGCACATCGTCGGAGATGACGACCGAGCCGTCGCGCCGAGCGGCGGCTTCGAGCAGCGTTTTTGGAAAGTGATTCTGCTGCCAGCGTTTCATGAACGCGCCCGGCAAAAGGCCGAGCGGAGAAAAAAGCGCGCGTAAAAAGATCGATCGATCGATCTTTTCCCGAGGTTCAACCTCGGGATTTTCCGCTCTGAAAAGTTCAAAGACCGACATCTTGCCCGCGAGCGGGGTCATCTGCCGCGTCCAGTAGCGCATGTAAATATCGACCTTCAGCACATCCCCCGCGAGATTGCAGCATCGCTCATTCGTTCGCTCCTCGCAATGACAGTTGAACCGCGACATATCCAACGCGTCGGTCGTGACAAAAAAAGACAAACAGAGTTTGTCGCGGTTGTCATTCTCCTTGGGTCGTAGATCGAGGATCGCGGACACGGCCGCGCAAAAAAATCGCGTGCGCCAAATGGCACCCGGCGCGGTTACGATAAAAAAATCAATGTCCGAGCCGTCCTTGGCGTTCGCGTAGGCGAGCGTGTTCCCCACCCCGACCAGTTCGACGCCGGGAAGCGCCGAAAAGATCCGCGCCCAGGCGCGCGCACGCTTCCATTTTCGATCAGAAAAAATTTTTCGTTCGGCGCGGATCGCGCTTAGTCCGTCGCGGTCGTGAAACGAGATAAAACCATTCTCTGCTTTTAATATTTTTGATGCGATTAGCGTCGCGATCATCGCATCAACTTCGTCCGCGCCGGCTTTTGTTTCCAAAAGATAACTTCTAACTTCCTCGCGCGTTAGCGGGAAGTCGAAAAGGTCGAAATAACAGACCGTCCGGATGATCGCTTCACGGAGGTCCATAAGGGGCTATAGTTTAGGCGAGGCAAGCACCTGATCGTTCTTGGTCTTGCTCGTGTGCAGGAACAACCATTGCTGAAAAATAGCCATGCAGGTGGTGATCACCCAGTAAAGCGTAAGACCGGCGGGGAGCGAAATACCGATGAAGACCGTGAAGACCGGCATGATGTAGAGCATTTGTTTGTTGACCTTCGCGAGCTGATCCTCGTCCTTGGCGCCCGGACCCGCGCCCGCGGGCGGCCGGTTCATGGGAAGCATTCTGGTCTGGAAAAATTGCGCAGCTCCGGCCAAGACGGCGAGCGGGATCGACTTTGATGCCAAATTCAGGAAGCCGAAAGCGACAGGGTTGATCGTGCCGGGATTATGGACGAACGGATAAAGCAGGTCGAAATTGGCCGAAGTGAGTCCGGCGCGCAAGACCTGATAGAGCGCGATAAGGAACGGCAGCTGCACCAGAAGCGGCAGACACGAAGAAAAAGGCGAGACCTTTTCTTTGGCGTAAAGCTCCATCATCGCCTTGTTAAGACCGGCTTTGTCGTCGCCGAACTTTATCTGAAGTTCTTTGAGCTTTGGCTGAACGGTCTGAAGCGCGCGCTGCGACTTAAGCGCCGACTGTTGGAACGGCCAGAGGATGAGCCGGATCACGATCGTAAGCGCGATGATCGCAAGCCCGATGTCGTGCCCCGGGATGATGCTGTAGATCCACATGAGGGCGTTTAACATCGGCTGGAAGAGAATGGTTGTAAAGAAAGCTTTCATACCGAATATCTAATATCTAATTTCTAATATCTAATCCGTTGCCGACGAGCTATTCCTTGGTTTCTTCAGCCGCATCCGCTTTAACCTCTTCCTTGGCCGCTTCTTCCGGAATCGCTTCCGAGGCAACCGAGCTGAGCTCGGCGGGCGCGGCCGGCGCGCCGGAGTCGAGAATGTTTATTTTCCAGCCGGTGAGCGAGGAAGCGAGGCGCACGTTCTGTCCGCCGCGTCCGATCGCTAACGACAGCTGGTCGGCCGGCACGGTGACGGTCGCGATCTTCTCGGCATCGTTCAATTCGACGGAGCCGACCTTGGCCGGCGCGAGCGCCATGCCGATATACTTGCCGGCATCCTCTGAGTATTGGATGATGTCGATCTTTTCGCCGCCCAGTTCCGAGATGATCGTCTGAATGCGCGTACCGCGCTGGCCGATGCAGGAGCCGATCGGATCGATGTTCGCCTGCGTCGAAGAGACCGAGACCTTCGAGCGCGAGCCGGCTTCGCGGGCGACGTTGTGGATCACGACCGTGCCGGTCGAGACCTCGGGAATTTCCAAAGTGAAAAGTTTTTTAACCATTTCGTCGGAGGCGCGCGAAACCACGACCTGCGGCCCGCGGATCCCGAGCGTCACCGATTTGATGTACACCTTAATGCGCGCGCCGGGTTCGTAGTTCTCTTGCGGCGCCTGCTCTTCGGGCGGCATGATCGCGGCAATGCGGCCCAAGTCGACCAGCACCAAGCGGCCTTCGCGGCGCTGAACCACGCCCATGACAAGCTGGCCTTCATTCCCTTTCATTTCGTTATAGACCATGTTGCGCTCGGCTTCGCGCAAGCGCTGGGTGATCACTTGTTTCGCCGTCATCGCGGCCATGCGCCCGAACGCGGCCGGGATCTCGAGTTCCAACTTAAGCTCGTCGCCAAGCGCCGCGTCCTTTTTTATTTCGCGCGCGGCAGCCAAGGACAAATTCAATTTCGGATTAAATACCGGTTCTTCCGGCACGGGCGTGCCGTCGGCGTTTAGGACCGGCGCCGGGGTCTCGATCCTTTTTTCTTCTTTCTTTTCTTCCGGCTTTACTCCCGCCGCCGCAGCTTCTTCGGCCGCCTTCTTCCGTTCTTCCTCTTCCTTGGCGTACTTTTCATAAAGCTCATCCTCGACAACCGTCTTAACATCAAAAGCGCGCATGTTCCCCGTCTCGGGGTCGAACACGATCTTCACATTCTGATTCTTTTCGCCGAAGTCCTTGCGGTATGCGGCCGCAAGCGCCGCTTCGACGGTCTCAAGGACCGCTTCGGCCGAGAGCTGCTTTTCGTCGCAAATTTGCTTAATAGCTTGAACGATTGGGTTAGACATATCAATTGAATGAAACATGAATCATGAAACACTAAACACTCTTGTCGAATGCGGCTCGACCGGAATGCTTCATGTTTTATGCTTCATGCTGAATAAGATGAGGTATAAAAAAGGACATGTTGAGTATCAACATGTCCAGTTCAATACTATAGCAGAGGCGGACAAACCCGTCAAATCCGAGACTTGTCCAACGCAAGATGAGCCAGACTTGTCCAATGCAAGATGAGCCCCAAATGGGTTTCTGATTCCAGTGCATTACATTTATCCGGTTATTTTTTTTGCCAGTTCCTTTAATTTATTATCATCCGCTCTCTTGAAATCGTGTGATGATATATATCCTTCGTATTGATCAAAATATTTATCTACATTTGATTTATGTGGTTTCCACTCGGACAAATTACCAGTTCCGTGCATAGGAAACAGTTTTGCATGAATATGATCAACGCCAAAACCCTCAAATATCATGCCCGTTCTTCCAACGTCATCAATTTTCGAATCGATCAGTCTTCCAACTTTTTTTGCAGCCAAAACTAGACCAGAAAGAACATCGTCTGGCAAATCAAAGGCATAGCTCGGGTAGTGCTCCTTTGTTATGACAACCGAAAAACCTTCAGTGTTAGGAAAAATCGACAAAAAAGCCATATACTTTTCGTCTTCCCATATTTTATGGCATGGAACCTCTCCCTTCGCAATTTTACAAAAAATACAATCAATCATGGAATAAATATAAAAATAAAATCAAATTTTGTCAAGAAAAAAGGCGGCTGAGGAATATTCCCTCAGCCGCCACTGCGACTATGAATCGATCGACTCTAGGGGGTCAAACGATTTGGACCCCGGTAGAGGAATGTGACTTCGCGCACATTCTTGCGGTCGAGGAGAACCATCAGTAGTCTGGTCAAACCCGCCCCGAATCCCCCGTGCGGCGGACAGCCATAACGGAAGAAATCAAGATAGTATTTGATTGACTCCAACGGCACGCCCTTCTCTTCGGCCTGTCTCGACAGGATGTCCACGTGATGTTCACGCTGCGCACCGGTTGTGACTTCGAGCCCCTTCCACAAAAGGTCGAAGCTGTTGGTCAATGACTGATCATCCTCGTGCCGGCGGTGATAGAACGGCCTAACCTCGGTAGGATAGTCCGTCACGAAGACGAATTCGTGGCCGTACTTTTCCTTTATGTACTCGGCAATGCCACGCTCGCCAGGAGGATCTAGGTCGGCCTTGTGGTCGATATGGTGGCCGCGTTCCGCTAGAATACTTCTGGCATCGGCCAATCGCTGGTAGACCGCTTTTTTCAACAGAAACCAGAAACCAAAAACAAAACACCTCACCTGCGTTCAAAAAGAGGCCGAGTGCTTGCGCAAACGACCTCTGATAACTATTCGAGTTTGATCCCCCGCCGCAGCGCCTCTTGGCTTTGGAAGGCCTCAGAGCCGGCGCGAGCCCAATGGTAGTCGTTGTGATCGACATATTTGAGCAATCCGGTCTCATCGATCCACGGCGCACGCTTCAAAATTTCGTCATGGATCTTTTGGCAGATGCGGCGGTAGTCGGGGTGTCCCTGAGGAATGGTGCGGAGTTCCAGCAAGTGCTGGGCTTCGCGCAAGTTCATGCCGATCTTGAAACGCAGGTTGTGCCCGAAGAGCACGCAGTACTCGGCGGCGTCGGCGCCAAGGTATTGATCAAGGTCGCCGTAGAGCGCCAGGATCTCGGCGGCAAGAGCGCGAACGGTTTCCCCCATACCAACAGCGATGACATCGGCGGGAACAGCGAAGCCGAGGTACGGATTCAACGTTTGGCGGTCCAAGGTCATCATGCGGTGGCGGTGCAGGTCGCGAAAAATGCCAAAGTTGCCCGTGACATCGACCGTAATGTCATAGCCGTGCTCAAAGGCGCGCGGGCTGCGGTCGCGGCGGCCCTTGCGATCGCCGGCGAGGTAGCCGATCAGTCCGGCGAGATTTCGTTCCTTGGCATCATTGATCGTTTCAATCAATTTTCGATACGAACAGCGAACATGCGGATATAGAACCGCGGCGAGCAAATGCGCTTTGGCTTCGTGCGTGTTGGCGATGAGGCGCGGAACGTCAAGAAAATCCGTTTCTCCCGCGGCGTCCGGTGCAAACGCGTTCGGAAAAGAACGCGCAATTTCTTGCCCGCGCCGCCGCGTCTCGCGGATGAACGCATCACCTTCGGGAAGAGCGCGTTTCACATATTGCGGAATGACCTTGCCCAATGTTTCATGCAGGCGCGTCGCGACATCGGCAAACTCCGGCACGTCGGACGAGTACAGCACCTTCAAGAGATACTCAAAGGTGCGTCCGTTCGCAACCATCGCCATGTTGGTGAGGGTCGAGGCCGGCAGCACGATGCGCGCCGTGTCGCAGGCGCGCGTCTTCAAGTCCATTTTGTAGACGCGATCAAATTCGCGTCGCTCATCGTCAGACCCCAGCGCGGCATAACGATATTTCTTCGTATCATTGGGGCGAATGGCATACTCGGCCGCGTCTTTCGGT
The DNA here is from genome assembly GCA_903870305.1 of uncultured bacterium. GTDB lineage: Bacteria > Patescibacteriota > Patescibacteriia > CAIQCM01 > CAIQCM01 > CAIQCM01. The sequence goes on along the minus strand of CAIQCM010000082.1, from coordinate 9,119 downwards.
TTCACCTGTCCATAATATGACGAAAGCGCTTCGACCAACTTGGCGTAGGTGGTAAAGCACTTGTCCATGAGCGTGACATAGCGGCTCGCAAAAACGCTTGCCATGATCCGCGGCTCGCGATAATAGCGCCAGGCGCCGGTGACCGGATCGCGAGAAGTATAGATCACGTAGCGGCTCGATTGCTCCATGTAGCTCCCCAGCCGGCGATCTTCGATCTTTTTGGTGGCGAGGTTTGAGATTGAGGTGACGAGCACGGTGGCGTATTCAAGCTCTTGAACCGAATCGTCGCCAAACTGCAACAGCACGCGGCCGATCAAGGCCTCAGCTTTTTCGCGATCAACCGAACCGTCGGGTCGCAAGAATTCTTTCGCCAAAATATCGATGACCGAACCCTGGGCGCGGCTCTGGCGGGCAAGAAGCGCGCCGACAAGTCCGGCAAGCTGTTTGCCATCGACCGCCGTGACGTTCGATGTTGGCGAAGTAAGATAGCCGGCGGCAAGCTTGAAAAGCTCTTCCTTGATAAAAGCGCCGTAGGGCAAAGTAACGCCATCGCCGTAGGTGACAAAGCGTTCGCCGGTGGTCCGATCAATGATGACCGCAGCGCGATCTTCGGCATGGTCAAAGGTGTGCGTTTGCGTGGTGTTTTCCATATCGTCTCGCCTTCGTTAAAAATCGGGTTTCCATGACCTTAACACAAGCCCGCGGCGCTGCGCAACATTGCGCAAGGGGGATAATTTGTTATAGTGAACGCAGGTTATCAACAGCAGATATATATGCCCGCATATCCGCAATTCATCATGTTCGACGGCATCGACGGCAGCGGCAAGACGACCCTTGTTAAATTTTTTTGCGAAACAATAGCCAAAGAAAAAAACCTGAAAGTTTTTAACCTTCCCGAGACCTGCAAGAGTACCGGCGAACTCCCCTTGCCATGGACACCGATCAAGGAGGTTATTTTTTCAGCCGAACCGACGCAGGTATGGGTCGGTGCGGCGATACGCAAAGAACTCATTTCTAATGACGCCAATTACGACCGCCGCACGGTCGCCGCGGCCTATGCCATGGATCGCCTTATCCTCTATCGCCGTTTTCTTATCCCCATGCTGGAACGTAACGCCATCATCATTCAAGACCGCGGCCTGTCCACATCGATGGTTTACCAACCGATCATGAAAGACGGCGTGCGGCTTGAGGAGATCATTTCTTACGGCGGCAATAATTTGGCTTTCGACCACGCTCCCGGACACTTGGTAATAGTAAAATGTTCGGCTAAAACCGGTATGAGCCGCATCGGCGGACGATCTAATAAGGCCGATAATGCAATTTTCGAAAAAGAAGAATTCCTCACCAAAGCCGCCGAACGTTTTGAATCGGCGTGGTTCCGTCAAATATGGGAAGAGCACGGCACCAAGGTGCATTACCTGAACGCCGAGCAACCGCTCGAGGCGGTCAAGGCCGATACTGCCGCGCTGGCAAGGGATATTTTTCAATAAATACAGGAAAAGGGATAAGAAATAGGATTTTTTAGACGAGGACTGTTTGAGCGTAGGAACCGCTATGCCATAGCCCACGCGAGTTCCGGAGTCAAAAAATCGTATTTCTTATCTCTTTTCCTAACCGGTCACTGCATTCTTCAAATGACGGATCGCAAATCCGTCATTTTGTTTTAGCAACGCGAGCACGTCGATGCGCCAAAGGATGTGCGCTTGCTTGGTTTGCGATAAATATATTTGCGTCGCTTTGACCAAATGTTCTTGTTTGGTTCGCGTCACCGCCTCTTCAGGCGCTCCGAAGCGTTCGCCGGCGCGCGTTTTCACTTCCGCGAACACCAAACAATCCTCATCCTTGGCGACAATATCAATCTCCCCCCAGCGCGTTCGAAAATTCCGCGCCAAAATTTTATAACCGAGATTCTTTAAATATTCCGCCGCCGCGTTTTCACCTTGTTTGCCGAAGGATTGGTTGGACATAAAAACCTGCGGGTAAGAACCAAGGACCAAGAACCAATTTCCAAATATTGTAGAATTGGGGCTTGGTTCTTCTTTGGAGCTTGGTTCTTGGTTCTTGGTTTTTACCCAAGTTACTTGGGTAGATATTTTTCTCTTTCCAATCGTTCAAGGCGCGCTTTCTTTTCCACCGGATAGCGCTTCAGGATATCGAGGATAATGAAAACCTTCCAAATGATCGCGGCGACGAGCAGAACCAGCCACCAGAAACGCATTGAAACGACCGGGGTCTGTTCGTAGGAAACAAAGTAAAGAAATCCGCCAATGAGCGCGACCGCGATCTCGGCTCGACCCAAGCGCGAAAGCACGCGGTGGAGTGGCGGGTTGCCGCGCTTTTTCCACGCGAACCACTTTACGACAATGCCGGCGACAAAAATGACGATGAGCAGTATTCCCAGAATAAGGAAAACCGGGCCGATGAACGACGGCGGGTTGGCATTGAACCAGTAATTTAAGGTGACGAGCGGTTTGAGGTATGACATATTTTCAGAGCTTACCCGAAGTCGAAAAATTTCGCAACTAAAAAGACCCCGTATCCGGGGTCTTGTTAGGATTATTTGGAAAAGACCAACCCCCAAAAATACGGCGCCGGATCCCATGCCTCGACGAACCTGAGTCCGGCGGCCATAGCATCCGCCTTGGCCGCTTCGGGAGAAACGCGGCTTTCAGGCGTCGGACCCAAGGGGCTCGCCACGGTCTTCCAATCGATGACGATCACTTTGCCGCCGACCTTGGTGAGCCGGGCGGCTTCGCTCAGGAATATCTGACGGTTCTTTGCCAAATACAAGTTATTGATGACAAGCGTGATATCGACGGCGTTCGCGGCTATCTTCACGCCTTCCCACATTTCGCAATTTCCCCAAAGCGTCTCAATCGAATTTACGCCCTCGAGTTTGGCGCGGCTTTCCACCGCGGCCAAAACCGACTTTAAAATGTCGATCGCGTAAATGCGGCCGGTCGGTCCGGCCATGCGAGCGGCGGGAATGACAAAGTGTCCGCTCGTGCCGCAACCCATGTCCGCGACGATGAAACCGGCGCGCACGCCGGCTTTGGCGAGCACCGCGGGCGCGTCAAGCAAAATGCTGTTCGAAGGGATCGACATATGATTTACGCTTTAAGAAGGATTGGCGTGGCCGGGCAAGAATAGCGTCGTGAGTATCCACCCGCCCATGTTAAACATGTAAAGCCAAGCAACAAAAATAATGAGGACGCCGACGATTTTGATGAAAAGCCGTGAGCCGCCTTCGGTGCCCAAATACTTTTCGGCAAAATCGATTCGGCCGGTAAAACTAAGCACGGCCGATGTCTTCCAAACCAGCATGAACCCGGCCACCGCCCCCAGTATCCCGATAAAATATTGCATGAATATATGATAGCAGATTGTCTGCGGATAAAAAAGAAGCGCCCCGACGGAAGCGGGAGCGCTTGAAAGATTCGACTCAGTTGGACAACATTTGTCGCTCGATCTTCGGGGGGGATATCTGGGCGAGCGTATCAAGCATCTTGCGAAGACCGGACATAACCTCGCTCAAATTGAAGGTGCCGAGATCGACAAGCTCGGCGTTTGTGATGAGCTCTTGCGCCGGCATTGTCATGACGTTATTGAACCCGTCGCGCACCCTGAGTTGCTGGCACGGAAGATCCTTGGTCTGCCAGCCGACCGGACGTATCTCGCATTGCTGATCGTATTCCCTGCCGCCCACAAAGCGAACGAACCGGCCCGGTGGCTTTAACCATCCGCCCTGCCAATAGGTCACGTAGGAGCAGTCGATAGGAGTTTTGCCTTGCATCGAAGCGGCAAATTCGTAGCGATCAACGCCCGGGGGCACGATATACCCGGCCGCGTCGGCCGAACTGCGGAACTTGAATATCATCACTTCGCTGCCGATCCGATTGCGGCGCCAATAGACGCGCATGAACCTTACCGTAACAAACAGAAGCGCGGCGAGTACAACAACCATGGTTGCGGTCGGCATCAAATACTCCGCCCTTCCGACCTCGAACATTCTCTTGATAAAATACGCACCGCCTCTCGAGGCACCTATGATCCCAGCAAAAAGAAACAGGGCGATGAGCCAGCCGAACTTGATCGGCCGCAGATCCGAAACGGAGTTGGCATTCTTTTCCATGAATTTCTCCTTGTGACAAAGACCTGAAATGACAATAAGCAACTTCGATAAAAAAATCAAGCCCCGCGACTGGAAAATATTCCGCGGGTCTGCTAGTTTGAATAAACGATCAAGCACGCTTAGCTCAGCGGTAGAGCAACTCCTTTACACGGAGAAGGCCGTAGGTTCGATCCCTACAGCGTGCAATTAAAAAACCGGCCCAGGGGTCGGTTTTTTAATGCTCGGGAGAGGACTCGAACCTCCACGGCCTTTCGACCATCAGCACCTCAAGCTGACGTGTATACCATTTCACCACCCGAGCAAAATATTTTTCACTTTTTCTCTTTTCCTCAACAAACAGGGTACATCATCTGAATAATATATCCAAGCAGCCAGCTTTCTTGATTCGCGCTTCGCATATCTCAACTGAAAAACTGCACAGCGAAAACCCGAAACCGACCCCTTAATACCCAATGCTATTGATAACTTATTTCTCAAGAAAGAAATAAACTTAATGCTCGCAGACGCGACAGACAGACACACAGTCGTACTGGCCGCCCAACGACGATCGCAATAACAATACGCCGATCCATCACCATCAAATACGCCGCGAAAAAAATCAGCGAATAATTCCTTCGGTATCTTCAACCGCCCGATGGCCTTTGACTTTCTTGGCGTTAAACCTAATTGCAACAGCCAACGATACATTGCGACGTCGCCTATCTGGATGCAATACGCGGTTTGACCATGACCATTCCGCTTGAAAGCGATTTTTTGCCGGCGCGGCAATATCTCGTTAACCGTTTCCAACAACTGAAAATCTTTCGAGGTTATGTCAATGTGCCGCCCATCGCCTGACAAACAACCATCGGTCGCGATCAAGCCAACAAGGTACGCCAATCCCGGCGTCCAAATCGGTTCCCAAGCGGCTTTTAGTTTTGGCCCTAAACGCATATGGCGATCGCGGGTCGACCGCCTACTGCGCAAACCCGCAGTTAATTGATAACTGCGAAAATCAATATTACCAAATATCACCTTGTTTGCCAACCCCCCACTTCGCTTCGGCTCCGCGGGGCAGGCCCAGGCGTTCCAGAAGCGGGGCGATCATCTCGGACGTCGTGCCGAGGCCGCCGATGTGCTCGGGGTAAAAACTTTTCCTGTCCTTCATATCTCCTGGAACGTCGCAAATAGCCCCGTGCCAATCGCTTCCGGCAGAAGCGAGCAGGTCATATTTTTTCGCAAGCGACAAAGCGAATGACGTTTCTTCGGGGCCATATTCCGACTGATAGCATTCCATGCCGTCAATGCCTGCGGCGATCATTTCTTTGAGCAAATTTTCCTGCCCCTCCGAGGTGGGGTCGATCTTCCGGAGCGACGTCCCGGCGGCGAACGGATGCGACAAGATCGCCAAGCCGCCGGCTTTATGGATCGCGGCAATGGCTTCCACCGAAGAAGCCATGTGTTTAGCAACGCCGCTCGCGCCGCCTCGGGAAAGGGAAAACATCAGATGAATGGCCGGTTCAAACTCCGGCAAAAATCCGTTCACCACCAGATATTGTGCGGTTTTTTCATTGTTGAAATATTGGCCTTGCGACGAAATGAAATCATCAAGATCAACGGTCTGGCGGCCGGCCGCTTTAAAATCGACATTCAGTTTTTCCACAACCTGCGTCATCAACGTTTTCCGATGGCGATAGAGCTTGCCCAAAAAATCATTGAACTCGGCGTTATCAAGCGGCACGCCGTAACCAAGCATGTGGATCGTCTGCCCATGAAAGCCAGTGGTTATTTCAACCCCACAAACTATTCTGACCCCGTGCGCCTTGCCCGCCGCGATCGCTTCGGGGAGCCCGTCCAAATTATCATGGTCGGTAACGCCCAAAACCGCGACCTTGTTTTCGGCTGCCATTTTAACAAGCGCCGACGGCGTATCATGGCCGTCGGAATATGTGGTGTGAGCATGAAGATCGATGAGCGCCATATCAAGCGATCGCCCGGTCTTTGCCGACGATGACCGTGAGCCGGTGCGGCGCGACTTCGACCCTGAACTCGGCGTCCTGGTAGCTCTGACCGTCGGCCACCGCCGTCATTTGCGCATTGTCCGGCGAACGGACCACGACATTATGAGTCGGAAAAACGCTGAGTCCGGAAGAGGATCGCGCGCGCGCGAAAACCGACTTGAAAAATCCCTTTGAACCGGTCTTGACCATGGTCTCGAGCCGGCCGTCGCGCGGATCGCCCGGACCCGCGGGGTCCATGGAAAAATTGCTGATGCAGATCTCGCCACCGTTCTCCGGCGAAACGGTGTAGCGACCGTCGCACTCGGCTTTGACGGCGCCGGAAATGTTCAATGAGGTCAAAAAATAATGCTTATTAACCTTGCCCAGGTCAAGCTCCTCGACCAAGCGCGCCGAAAGAATGTCGCAGGCCGAGGCGGCGTCAACGATCCCCAAAAGTTTCGCGAATGAATTCTTGTCGCCAATGGGAATGATGCCAAAAACCACGCCGGGAAATTCGGCGATTGCATCGATGGCGCGCGCCACCGAGCCGTCGTCCCCCACCACGACCACCGTCTTGGCGCCGCGGCGCACCGCGTCCTGGATCGTCCCTTTCATGGTCTTAAACAGCGCCAAACGATGAACACTGCCGTAAATGCCGAGGTCGGTCAGCCGATTCTCGATGGCTGAAAGCTGTTTGGCGAATTTGGGGTCGGTTAAAAATGCTTCGTAGATGTAATGGTACATCGGGGTGTCAGGCGGCGGCCTCGACTTTTGTTTCGCGGGTTCGTTCGCGAGCGGCGGCGCGCTCTTGCGCCACTTGGCAGTTTCCCGAGATGACGGCGCCGGCTTCCACCGTCAGTGTGCGACAAGCGATGTTGCCATGGATCTTGGCGGTGCCAAGAAGTTCAAGTTTTTCAACGGCGGCGATATCGCCTTTAATCTCGCCGGCCACAACCGCATTCGCGGCCGACACATCGGCCTGGATCACGGCGGTCTCAGTGACAATAAGGTCGCCCTCGGCCTTGACCGAGCCAATCACCGTTCCGTCAATCCGGACGTTCCCGGGCGAGGAAAAGTCCCCTTCAACCTTAACGCCGTTCGCAATGATCGTCTCATTGCCCGCGGCTCCTTCTTCTTTTTTGAACATATGATTTAGATATCTAAATGACTAATAACTAATGTTATCCCATACGCCAACTAATAGCTAGTGTGGAAAACGGCTCTACTGAATACTTTTTGTATACAGACCCCGCGGGGGTAAAAACCAAGAACCAAGAACCAATTTCCAAACAAGATCAATTTCTTGGAAATTGGTTCTTGGTTCTTGGTTCTTCTCGCGGTAGCGAGCACTACATTTCTTTAGGCGCCGGAATGCCGAGCAAAAACAGACAACGTCCCAAAACAAGGCCGACGGCGCGCAAAAGAGAGAGACGCGCGCGGCGAACCGATGCGTCGGCTTTTAGGACCGGCACTTGTTCGTAAAATTCGGCGAACGATTTGGAAAGGTCGTAGCTGTAACGCGCGACAATCGACGGGTCGCGCCCGTTCGCCGCCGACGAAATGACGTCGGCAAATTCGGAAAGCCGCAAAAGAAGCTGCCACTCGGACGGCGCATCGAGGACGGATACATCAACGCGCCCGGCCCCGGTCGAACTGGACTCGGCGGCTTTGCGCAAGATCGATTGAATGCGGGCGTTGGTATATTGCAAATACGGTCCGGTTTTGCCGACGAAAGCGAGCGACTCTTTGGGATTAAAGGTCATGCCGTTCCCCGCCGAGACCGAAAGCAAGTAAAACTTGACCGCGCCAAGCGCAATTTCTTGCGCGCGCTTGTCGATCTCCGACTGATCAAGAAAATCGTGACGCTCTTTTATTTCGGCGGCCGCGAGCTCGGAAAGGTGCTGGACCAATTCATCAATGTCCACGACGGTGCCTTCGCGCGATTTCATCCGGCCTTCGGGCAGCGCCACATGGCCGCAGGAAACATGCTCAAGATCATCAACCCATTTATAGCCCAGGAGTCGCATGATCCCAAAGAGCTGACGCAAATGCAGATCTTGTTCGGTGCCGACGATCCAAAGATTCTTGCTCAACTTAAACTCGGCCATTTTCTTGACCGTCAGGATGATATCGGTCGTAATATAAACCGCCGTTCCATCGGCGCGCAGCACAACCTTGTCCGGCTCGCCGGGGAGTTTGGCGATGATATTACCTTTTTCATCCTTGGTGAAAATGCCTTTTTCCAAGGCATCGAGAACTATTTTTTGCCCTTCTTTATAGATCGCGCTCTCGCGATATATCTTGTCATGTTTGACGCCCAGCAATTTTAGCGTCGCGTTCTGGCCGTCGACGCACCACTTTGTCATCGTGCGCCAGAGCGCCCGCACGGCTTTGTCTCCGGCTTCCCATTTCCGAAGCATCTCGGCGACCTCCGCTTCGATCTCGGGATGCTGTACCTTCATCTTCTCGAACATCACATAATATTTGCCGACCAAATGATCGCCTTTTATCCCGGCGCCGGCCGGCGTTTCGTTGTCGCCCCAACGAAGATAGGCGACCATGGCCTTGGTAATGCCGACACCGCGATCGTTCAACAAGTTGGCACGGACGACCTTGGACCCGGCCGCCTCAAGAATGCGCGCGATCGCGTCCCCGGTCGCGGCGTTCCTTAAATGCCCGAGGTGGAGGGGTTTATTGGTATTAGGGGAAACGAATTCGACCATGATCTTTTTCTGGGTCGCTTTGCCGTTGCCGTATTTGGTCTTGTCCTTGGCGATCGCCGCCATGACTTCTTTGGCTACGACCGCTTTTTTGAGTCGCAAGTTAAGGTACGGCCCGGCCACTTCCGCGCTTTCGAGCGCTTTAACGCCGGAGATTTTTCCGCGCAATTCCTCGGCGATCATGCTTGGCGCCTTTCCCGCGACTTTCGCGAGCTTGAACATCGGCACGGCCAAGTCGCCGAGCTTAGGGTCGGGCGTCGGAGCGATATCCGAAACCGCCAAGGT
>CAIQCM010000081.1 GCA_903870305.1 uncultured bacterium | reverse complement strand
GGCGCACTCTATAAAGGTTTGGCCGCAGCCGGCTTGCTCGCGCTCATGGCCTTCTGGGTCGTCATTCCGCGCTACATGGACGGCGTTGTTGCGAACCCGCTCTCGCTCTTTTGGTGCGCCGTCGTCGGCCTCGCGGTCACCGGCGCCATTGTCGTCATCACCGACTATTACACTTCGACCAAATACGCGCCGGTGCGCGACATTGCCAAGGCCTCGACCACCGGACACGGCACGAACATCATCGCCGGTCTCGCTGTTTCCATGAAGTCGACCGCTTGGCCGATCGTCGTGATCGTCGCCGCCATTCTCTTCGCCAACTGGCTGGGCGGATTATTCGGCATCGCGGTAGCCGCCATGTCCATGCTTTCAATGACCGGTATCGTGGTGGCGATCGACGCCTTTGGCCCGATCACCGATAACGCCGGCGGCATCGCGGAAATGTCCGGCATGCCCGAAGAAGTACGCGCCGTGACCGACCCGTTGGATGCGGTCGGAAACACGACCAAGGCCGTCACCAAGGGCTATGCCATTGGCTCGGCCGCGCTCGCTTCGCTTGTGCTCTTTGCTTCGTTCACGCAAGAATTCGTCGCGCGCGGCAAAGCGATCAGCTTCGACCTCAGGGACGCGCATGTCATTATCGGCCTTTTCATCGGCGGCCTGCTCCCCTACTTGTTCGCGTCCCGCGCCATGGAAGCCGTGGGAAAAACCGCCGGCCGCGTTGTCGAAGAAGTGCGCCGCCAGTTCAAGGAGATCCCGGGAATAATGGAAGGAACTTCCAAGCCCGATTACGCCCGCTGCGTTGATGTGGTCACCCGCGGCGCGCTTGAACAAATGATCGTGCCCGCGCTTATCCCGGTCGTCGCCCCGATACTCGTCGGATTGGTCTTTGGCGCCGAAGCGCTGGGCGGACTCTTGATCGGCTCCATTGTCACCGGCGTTTTCGTCGCCATCTCCATGACCACGGGAGGGGCCGCTTGGGACAACGCCAAGAAATACATTGAAGCCGGCAACTACGGCGGCAAGGGCTCGTTCGCCCACCAAGCCGCGGTCACGGGAGATACCGTCGGCGATCCGTACAAGGACACCGCCGGCCCGGCGATCAACCCGATGATCAAGATCATCAACATCGTCGCCCTCCTCATCGTCGCGCTCCTAGTTCGCTAGCCCGAACGAAAAATAAAATTGAATTTAAAAAGACCTACGCGTTTGCGTGGGTCTTTTTGTCATATTTGTCATATTATTGACCCCGCACCTTGGGGCGATTTCGTCGTCGCTAAGTGTTATTATTTTACCGAAAGCTATGGTCTGGCGCGGAGATTGCTAAAACTCATCGACCGGAAACATTAACTATCGGCCCAAGGTGCGGGGTTGACCGCATATTTAATTTGCGATATATTTTACCGACCTATGAACATCACCACCAAAAAACTCCCTAAGTCCGAACTCGAGCTCACGATCGAACTGACGGTCGACGAGATGAAACCGTTCCTCGAAAAAGCGGCCGTGCGGCTCTCGACGGAAAAACCGCTTGAAGGATTTCGTCCCGGGAAGGCGCCGCTCGATGTGGTTACGAAAAAATACGGCGAGGCGGTGATGATGGAAGCGGCGGCCGAAGAGGCGGTGCGCGGCACCTATGGCAAAGCTGTTACCCAAGAAAAGATTCTGTCGATCGGTTCGCCGTCCATCGACGTAAAAAAGATGGCGCATGGAAATCCGTTCATCTATACCGCCACCGTTACGCTTCTGCCCGAGGTGACGCTTTGCGATCTCACAACGATCAAGATCGACAAGAAAGAGATCAAGTTGCCGGAAGACGACGTTGAACGCGCCATTAAAGATCTGCGCAACATGCGCGCTTCCGAGGTCATAACCGACGCGGCGGCCGACAAAACGCACAAGGTCGTGATCGACATGGACATGAAGTTGGACAACGTGCCGCTTGAGGGCGGACAAGCCAAGGGGCACCATGTGCACATGAGTGAAGAACATTACATCCCCGGCTTCACCGACATGCTTTTGGGTTTGAAAAAAGGCGATAGCAAGACCTTTACGCTGACCTTCCCCAAAGAACATTACCAAAAGAACGTCGCCGGCAAATTGGTTGAGTTTGTTGTTAATGTGAAAGAGGTTTATGACCGCAAACTGCCGGAATACAACGACGAGTTTGCCAAGGCGCTCGGGCAAAAGTCCGTTACCGACCTCGACAAACTGATCCGCGAAAATCTTTTGCATGAACTCCAACACAAAGAGGACCAGCGCCAAGAGATCGCGGCGATCGAACAGATCGTGCGAACCTCGAAGTTTGGCGACATTCCCGACCTCATGGCGAACGAAGAGATCGGCCGCATGATCTTCGAGCTTAGAGACGGTGTGAGCCAGCGCGGCCTTGAATGGAAGGATTATTTGGAAAAGGCCGGCAAGTCCGAGAACCAGCTGAAGCTTGATTTCGCCCCGCAAGCCATTGACCGGATCAAGGCCGCGCTCACGATCCGCGCCATTGCCGCGGAAAATTCCATTGACGTGACCGATGCCGAGGTGGCCGATGAAGTGGCGCGCGAACTAACGGTTCACGCCGACGATGCCGTTGTTCAAGAACAGATCCGCTCCGACGAATACGCCGACCGCGTGCGTTCGGTCCTAAGGAACCGCAAGACGATCGCCTTTATCAAGGAAAAGGTGATAAGATAACAACGACAAACGACTAATGACGAAGGATGAACGACGAAACGGATTAGTCGTTCATAATTCATACTTAGTCGTTCGCTAATATGCCAATGATAAGTGCCGTTTTTCTCTCCTTGTCAGCAGGGCTAATAACCGCCGTACCCGGCATTGTTTCTGAGTTGAGAAAAAAGGCGCCCCGTAACATTCCGCTTTTGATCGATGTAAAAACATTTTGGGGGCGCAAGCTGACTGCCGGCGAGGTTTTCTGGTTTGGCATGTTCATCCACCTCCTCATGGCCGCGCTCTTTGGCGCGCTTTACGAACTCATTGTCGTTAAGTCGCTGGTGCATCCGTATCAATTGGGAAACTTGCTGGTTTACGCTTTTTGTTTTTATCTTTTCGTCGGCGGTGTTATTTTTCCGGTCGTGGGCCAGGGTCCGTTCGGCCGGCGCGCCGGCAAGACGGTTTGGTACGAACTGCTGATCGTTCATCACCTTTGGGCGCTTATTATTTGGCTGACTGTTTATTTGTACCCGGTGCTAAAACCCTAGAGGTTTAAGAACCAACAACCAAGAACCAATTTCCAAAAAACCTACCCTGTTTTTAAACTTAAACTTTTAATTATAATTTATTTGAAAATTGGTTCTTGGTTCTTGGTTTTTACGAGTATGCTGATACGAGTCCATGTTCATCCACGCGCGAACCGCAATGAGATAATCGAGGTGTCCGGCGACCTGCACGCCTACGTGACCGCGCCGCCGCTCGAAAACAAAGCGAACCTCGCCGTCCGCGATTTGCTGGCAAAAAGATTTGATGTTGCAAAATCCGAAGTAACGCTCGTCCGCGGCGCTCAGAGTACGATAAAAGATTTTGAAATATAATTTAATTCGACCCCCATCGGGGTCGTTTTTAATTTCGTCATCCCGGCCCGCGAGCCGGAATCCAATCCATATTGGGCGGCCGACCGACCAAGCGAGATTGGATTTCCGCCTTCGCGGGAATGACAGTTTTCACGAGGTGCGTCCTCGTGAAAACTAAAAAACACCGTACCCTCACGCGACTTCGTCGTCGCGGTTGGGTACGGTGAGGTGATGCGTGTCTAGGCCTTGGTGCGCCGAATGTGCCTCTCGTTCTCGAGAGAAAAAAGGAAACACGCAAGCTTGCGAAGCATCCCGAGCGCGTCCGCGTGATTGATGCGCTTGGTTTGCCCGTCCGACAGCGAAAGCTGTTCGGCGATCGTGAGCGCGTCTTTCTCGTACGCCGCCCTGGCGCGAGGCGGCTTGCGTATAAACACGGCGAACCAGTCATGAGTGCTGCCCGGTACCAAATCTCTGGAGAGAACCGTTTGAAACCGGATGGTCGGCCCACTGCTCTCCCGTGTTCTGGCAAAAACCGCCTCGATATGAATGGCAACCTCATCATCGGAGAGGTCGCGGTGAGAACCGTATTCGTAACCGATGGAAAAAGGATAGCGTCCGACGTAGAAAAGCTGGTGCCCGCCGCCGCTTTCGATCAACTCAATATCCGGCGTCATACGGTCGAAGCTAACCGTCCGACCGAGGCAAACCAACCTCTCGATATCGTCCATCGCATCGAGCGTTCTTCTGATCAAACCCAATTCTCCGCGCATGGCATTCTCCTTGTTCGTGGATTGTTCTGGAACTTATCGCGACCTTATATGATTATCCAAACAGTGTCAACCGTCGCCACCTCGTGAAAAGAGGGTCCTTTCCCCGAGGTTCAACCTCGGGGAAATATCTGCGATGTTTGCATTGATGTAATTGGTGGTAACAAAAAACACCGTACCCTTGCGCGACTTCGTCGTCGCGGTTGGGTACGGTGAGTTGATGAATGCGGATCCTAGCCGGCCGAGGCGGCGGGCATTGTTGGCCGGTCGAAGGCCGCGCAAATATAGAAGAATTCGGCGACGCGCTTGATCATGGGAAGCGCTGCGTCATCATCGCCGATCTCGTAGGGTTCGTCAGTGGCGCGTATCTTCAGTTGGCCGGCGACCGTGGCGGCGTCTTTGACGCCCTGATTTCCCTCTTGGTCGGGATCGGCACGGTAGAGAATGCTCCAGGCATTGCTTCCGACAACGGTTCGAAAAGCGATCGAGGCATGAGAATTTTCACCATCGCCGAAATTGAACACGGCAACGACCTCGACCTTGGATGCAATATGGCCTTTCGGGTCGAATTCCACGGCCGTCGTCAGGTCGTGATTGGCGACTTGATGATACTCGGCCAACACCCCGGGGTCATTGTCGCCATCGACACGGAGCATGTGCCCGATGTTCGCCGCCTCCTCCACCTTCGTAAGAATGGGCAGCGCGGAAACGATATGGTAGATCGATCTCATTGTTTGTCCTCCTCGTCACGC
>CAIQCM010000080.1 GCA_903870305.1 uncultured bacterium | reverse complement strand
GATCCAATCGTGCTTGGGCTTGGCGCTCATGGTTGTTTTGCTCGTTCCGCTCTCAAGCGCGAGCGCCGCTACGGTAAAAACGACCGACTACCAAGGCAAGATCGTTTCACCGGTCGGCGCCATTACGCTAAAACCGGGCGCAACGACAACCTACACGCTGACGGTCAAGAACACCGGCGTTGCGCCATGGACTAACGCGGGTAGCCGTTACGTTTCCATCTATACATATCTGCCAAAATATCGCGCCAGCGTTTTTTACGATAAGAGCTGGTATGCCAAAGATGAACCGGTTCTCATGAAAGAAAAAACGGTTAACCCCAATGCGACCGCGACCTTTGTTTTTAAATTGACCGCCCCGGCCAATGCGGGAACGTACCAAGAGGGTTTTAATATTGCCGCCGAGAATTTCACGTGGATCAATGGAACGCAGTTCACTATACCGATCACCGTAACGACCTCGGTCGTAAAAGAAACAACAACCAAGAATCAATTTCCAAACCCACCGGTCGTTGTCGCTCCGTCCGCCCCGGCAACTGGCAACTCGCAACTATCAACCAGTAACTCGTTAGCCGCGCAACTAATCATCAAGTCGTTTCAAGATAAGGTGACGGTCGCGGGCGGCTCGCCGGTGCATGTTTCGGTAGGTTTTAAGAATACCGGCTTGGTCACTTGGGAGACCCGGGTTTTGCACGTACGTGATACGCAGATTGCCGTCGCCACCTCGACCGCCGTTTCGCTCGCCGACACTACTTGGCCCAACATGCTCGAGCCGTCGCGCGTGCGCGAGCCCATTTCGCCGGGCAACATCGGCTATTTCGATTTTAACATCATGGGTCCGCCCTCGCGCGGCGACTACAATTTGTCGCTCAAGCTCGTTGTCGACGATGCTGATGTTCCCGGCGCCACCATCGACATTCCCGTGACCGTGACCGAAGACGCGCCGCAACTGCCGACGCAAGAGATCCCGATAACGACCGGTCAGGGCGAGCCGAATATGCGCGTTGGGCTTTGGAATGTGCCGGGCAGCGTGGTGCTCCTCAACTCTTCGCCGTTTGCGGTCGTTGGGAGTAACGGCGCCACGCTTGCGACCGTTCCGGCGAATGCGACGATCACCGTCGGCTTTAATCGCGAATCAAAAACCGTGATCGTTTCCACCCCCAGCGGGCAGTACGCCTCGCCGGTGCCGGTTCGTTTTGTTCCGACAAACTCAAACGGTCTTTTCCAAGTTCCAAACTTTGCCGGTTGGACCGCGACCGCTTACGTCAATCAATTCCGCGGCACAATGGAACTGAATTATTACCAACCCAATGACAATGTTTGGCTCATTGAAGAATTGCCGCTTGAACAATATTTGCGCGGCCTTGGCGAAACCTCTAATGATTCAAATCATGAGTTTCAAAAGGCTTTGATCGTTGCCGCGCGCAACTACGCCTACTTTGTTCACTCAATAGGCGGCAAGTATGCGCTCTTCGACGTTCAACCCTCGGCCGCCGACCAGGTCTATCGCGCTTACGGTTCGGAAACGATCAGACCTAACTTGGTAAAAGCCGTTGAAGAAACGCGCGGCCAAGTCGTTACGTATAACAATGATATTGTCGTCACCCCCTACTTCTCCCGCTCCGACGGCCGCACGCGCGCGTGGGGAGAAGTGTGGAACGGATCAAAGCCATGGCTCGTCTCGGTCCCCGCGCCGCACGACGCGGGCCTTACCCTCTGGGGTCACGGAGTAGGCATGTCCGCCTCCGATGCCTTGGGCTGGGCCGTTGATGGAAAAACTTACGATTGGATCTTGAAATATTTTTACACGGGAACGGTGTTGAAGAAGATATACTAAAGAGAGACAGAACTTAGAACTTAGAACTTAGAACGCAGAACGTAGAATGTAGTGTGACCATAAATTCTTATAAAGATTTAACGGTTTGGAACAAGTCAATGGATTTGGTTGTTAAGATTTATGAAGTATGTAAATCGTTGCCTAGGGAAGAGGTGTATGGTTTATCAAGTCAGATGAAGCGCGCCGCCGTTTCGATACCGTCAAATATCGCCGAGGGATTTCGTAGAATTCATAAACCAGAACAGAGACAATTCGCAATGATAGCGTATGGTTCGGGTTCAGAGCTTGAAACGCAAATATTATTGGCAAAAAGGATTGGATTTTTAGATGATGTTAAAACAAAAGAGGTTGATGGATTGCTTAATGAGGTTATGAAAATGTTAAACGCTTATACGGCAACAAGAATGTAAAAACGGGCCCTAAGGGTCCGTTTTTAAACTATGTTCTACATTCTAGGTTCTAAGTTCTGCATGCTTTAGAGCCCGACTTTGTTCAATGTTGAACTTCCAATGTGGTACTTTCGATCGGCTTCGGCGAGAGTCAGGATGTGCTGGCGGACATGCGAAGGATCGCCGGCGTTGGCAAAATGAAATCGTTCTTCCTTGCCGGCGGTTTCAAGCGAGAGGGTGCCGTAGCCGAAGAGTGTGGCACTTATTCCTTTAACTTCGGAAGTGACGTCCTGCACCAGCCATAGGTCCATTTCCGAAATTGTTCGCGCGAACAGGCCTTGTTGTTGGACGGCGATGAGCCGGTCGTTGGTGACCACCCAAATGTCCAAGTAGTAGTCGATGACCATGGAAAAAAAGAACAGCCAAATGGCGAGGTAATAGATAGAGCCCAAGACCGCAACGATCGGCATTGAGATGGGTCCGGTAAGGATGGTGGGGCTCACCGTTTGAAGAAGCGCGACGACGCCGAGGGGAAGAGCGGCAAGGACGGCAAAAAACACGACATCCCAAATAAGGAAGATCGGATGCTTTCTTATAAGCATCTCAACATGCTCGTACGGTTTCAGCTGGAAGAGGTTTTTTATGTTCATAGCGTGAGCGG
>CAIQCM010000079.1 GCA_903870305.1 uncultured bacterium | reverse complement strand
ACTAGCGACTCAATAACCTTGGCGCGCCGCTTGTCGAGCGCGGCAATGAGCGGCTTGTACAACAAGAACGTGAGCGCCGTAAATAGGATCACGAAGTTCACGAGTTGAGCGATCAAGAGCCGCCAGTCAATGCCGAGCTTGGCAAATAATTCCATGGCCTATACGAATTTAATGATGAGCGCCATAACGAAGGCGTAGATCGAGATGGCCTCGGCGAAGGCGATCGCGAGGATCATCGCCGTCTGCACCTTGCTCGCGGCCTCGGGATTGCGGCCGACGGCCTCAAGGCCCTTGCCGGCGAGAAGTCCGATCGCGAGAGCCGGACCAAAACCGCCGATGGCGATGGCAAGCGCCGCGGCGATCGATTTCACTGCTTCTGTATCCATAGTGTTTTCTTAGTGAATAAATATTAAAGGTTAAATATTAAACGTTAATGATTAATGTTTAATATTTAATTTTTAATATTTGTGTTAGTGAGCGGGCGCGTGTTCCTCGCCGCCGTGCGCGGTGGTGGCGCCCGTGAGGAATACCAGCGTCAGCATTGAAAAGACCAGCGCTTGCACAAAGCCGACGAAGATCTCAAGGGCGAGGAACGGCAAGGGAACAATATACGGCACAAGCGTGCCGACCACAAGGAGAAGAACTTCGCCGGCAAAGATGTTTCCAAAAAGCCGGAAAGCGAACGAGATCACCTTGGAGAATTCCGAGATGAATTCGAGGATGCCGACGAACGAGCCGATCACATAGGGTTTTTTCCATGGCGCGACAAAAAATTTCCCGGAATAGTGGCGCGCGCCGAGGATCGCCACGCCAAAGATCTGCACGGCCATGAAAGAAACGATCGCGATAGCCGTCGTAAAGTTAAGGTCAGCCGAAGATGAGCGAATGAACGGTATAAGAACCGTTTTTCCTTCAGCGTGACCCCAAATGCCGATCGAGCCCAAACCCGGTACCAATTCGATCCAGTTTGAGGCGATGACTGCAATAAAGATCGTGGCGACAATGGGAAAGAATTTTTCCGTCTTCTCGCGATCGTTCGTCACGCCATCGACCATTGACAACAGCATTTCAATGACCGCTTCGGCGCCATTTTGCAGTTTTGACGGCACTTCGGCGATCGACCGGCGGATAAAAAATGCGACAGCAATAAGCACGACGGTAATGACCCAACCCACCATCAGCGTGTTGGTCACGGGGAAGGTTCCGATGTGAAAAATTGGTTCTGCCGCAAGCGAAATGTTCATATCAAAAGGACATTATTGTATCACCACCTAGCGAGCGTATCAAGGGTATAAAAAATCGGCTTAAACAGCTAAAAAATAGCAGACCGGAAACCCTTGACAATTTGGCTTGGTTGTGATACAAGTATGGGCTGGGTTCCCAGAGAGGCGCCCCGAGAGGGGGCGCACACTTTGACAATAAACATCGCTGTTTGCGCAACGCAAAACAAAACAAGGGGGACGAGAACCCCCATGGCGCAAACAACGGAGGAATCCATGCCCCAGCAAGCACTGAAATGCGATCCTAAAGAGGTTACAAGAAACCTCAGGGTTGTCCCTCTGGACCAAGACCCAGAAGAGACCAATCTCAGCAACGATGAGCCAAGGTTCTTGGACGAATTCGAACTAGACGTCGAGGACCAGCTCGCCGCCATCCGGCTCGCGGGTCAAGCGGCTGCAGCGCAGATTGACCAACTCGGTCGTCGCGCGGATGTGGCAGCAAAGAACATTAAGGTGATTCACCACCGCGTTAATGATCTCACCGCTCGCGTCAATGATCTGAGCAGTAGCAGCGTCAAGCTTGTTGATCACAACAAGATGTCTGTTCAGGTCAACAGAAACTTCGACGACATCAAAATGATGATCGACAGCGTTAAATTCGAGGTTGGATTTGAACGAGAGGCCGCATTGGCTTTGGCCGACAGGGTCCATGGACTTGAACTGCACGCTCGCGCACAAGCGCAACAGCCGCGGACTCAAGAGCCCGCTTTCGAAAAGCTCTTTCTCACGATTTCCACCATTGGAACGCTCCTCTGCGTTCTAGGGTTGGCAATCAAATTCCTGTTCTAGGAAACACTCTGCAAGGAGGGCGCCGCAAGGTTCCCTCCTTTTTCTTTTTCTCCGTCCTCTTTTTTAAATTTCACAGTAAACGACGGCAGCCAGCGGACGTTGTTCTCATCGACAATTTCGATATTCTCGTTGGCCGCATATTTGTTAAGTGCGACGTCCGACAGCATTTCGGTATAGCTTTTCACGTCCAGTTTAAGGAGGTCGAGGTTCGCGAGCGCGGATTGCGAGGCGGCGCGCACTGCCGACTCGATCATTTTCTTTTTCTCGCGCAAGGTCTCAAATTCATCGACGACCGTTTGATATTCCGAATTGTTCCGCAGCTCGTCGCGGAACATCTTGTTAAGCTCGCGCATTTCGCGGCGTTTTGTCTCAAGCGTTTTATGAATTTCGTTCAAGTTTTGCATGCGTCTTTATTTTTATTGATTAAGCAAACACTATATCACACCCGCCGCTTTTAATTCACTGCGCAACTCCTTAAAGGCGCGGGCGCGATGCGAGAGGCCGTTCTTGGCCTCAAGCGACATTTGCGCGAAGGTTTTTTCATGCCCCTCGGGAATGAAGTACGGATCAAAACCAAATCCCGACTCCCCTTTCTTCGCGGTAAGCCGTCCCCTAACAACACCCTCGGCATAACGCACGTCGTCACCGTTGCAATACGCCGCGCCGCAACGGGCCGTTGCGCCGTATTTGTTTTGCAAGTTGGCGATTTCGAGTGCCAGCTCGTAGCCAACCACTTGTTTCCAAAATTTTACAAACGGCCCAGGAAAGCCGTTAAGGCATTCAAGTTCAAAAGCCACGTCCTCGACCAGCACCGGCGCGCCAACAAGCGCGTAAGCCGACTTTGCTTTCGCGATGACAATCTCCTTAAGATCCATCGATTGGATCTCGGACAATTCCAAGGCCTTGGTCGTTATCTCGACGCCGACCAAGATCTCTTCAACTTCGATCTTTTTATTTGGGTTTGAGGTGACAAGAGTGAGCATACGGCAAGTGGACAAATTAAGACGTTTGTATATATTACCAGCAGTCATGAATGGAGGGAAATCATGCCTCAAAAATTACCGCGACCGCAAAAACAAGGTCGCGACCCGGAAGCTTGGCTCAAGGACGCCTTGAAATGGTCGAGGCGCAATCGTCGCAAGGTGATCTTAATGATCGAAAAGGGACATAAGGACGCGGGCAACAGTAAACTCCATTTCGATCATCCGCTTTAACGAAGCGCTGCGGCGATCGATCACCAAGCATTACCGCAAGGCCGCCCCACGGGACGGCCTCTTTTTTATAACACCTTAACCTCATTTAATTCTTGCTCGACGATCGTATTCCCCTCCCCTTCGCCAAAAAGGAAGCGGCCGGTGAATTTCTTGCCGGCGAGGAATAACGGGAACCAATGGATATCGTCGGGCCACATTTGCGCGAATGGAATTTCGTCGAGGTCGAACCATTGCGGCTTCATCTCTTCGCTCTCGACCGGCTCGCCGCTAAAATCAGTTGAACGGAAGATATTCACTTCAAGGATCCCCACCTTGCCTTGAAACTCAAAATCGATAACGCCGACTTTTTCTAGATCAATCAGCTCGATGCCGGCTTCTTCTTTCATCTCGCGCCGTGCCGCCTGTTCAACGGCTTCGTCGGCGTTCAGCTTGCCGCCAAACCCGTTCCATCGCCCCGCACCGAAGCCGCATTTTTTCATGCCCAACAAGACCTCATCGCCGCGGCGAACGATGCAGAGCGTCATTTGTTTTTTCATAATTATTATCATCATCACAAAAACTCACGATCGTGGATTTTTGTGATGATGTTATTTCTCTCCCAATGTATTTTTCCCGACCGGCGGAGTTTCAACTATTTGATAAAAATAAATCTGGGACCATTATATTCGTCGCGCTCGACGGTTGCAAGAAAATCGGAAAGCGGACGCGCCCAAAGATCGCCCGAATCGACGGAACGATAAATGACCAGCTCCTCGGAATAATTTAAGCTGTTCCGGCCAACGCCAAGTACCTCATACTCGCCGCGCTTAAAATGACGGTAGATGCCCGGAGTAACACTTTT
>CAIQCM010000078.1 GCA_903870305.1 uncultured bacterium | reverse complement strand
GAGACCTACGCGTAGGTCTCACCTAAAATATTTGACGTTATACTCTATTATTTTATAGCATCCCAAAAACTCACGACCGTGAGTTTTTGGGATGTTTATTTTTTTGAATTTTTTACCAACGAAGCGTTTTTGTCCCAACTTCTCAAAAACCCACGGTCGTGAGTTTTAAGAAGTCATTTCACCAATCTCACGACCGTGGGTATTTGAGAAATTATTTCACCAATCTCACGGTCGTGAGTTTTGAGAAATAATTTCACCAATCTCACGGTCGTGAGTTTTGAGAAGTCATTTCCCCAATCTCACGGTCGTGAGTTTTGAGAAATGCAGGGGACAGAACCCTTAAAATTTAAGGTTTGTATACATTGATCGTTTTTGGTATCATAATCGTGAAAAAGAGGTTTTTTGTGCATGTTTTCACGGTTATGTTGACAAAACCGTGAAAAAGTGGTATTATTCTAGTATCTATGGCTAAAACGCTTAATGTTTATAATAAAATTAATTCGCTTCGCGAGCGATACTATAAAGCTTCTATTGGCAAGGAAGCGCTTATTAAGCTTGTATTGGAAGCGGAAGTGGCGGAGCAGGTTTACAATTCCAATGCCATTGAAAACAGCACGCTATCGTTGGAAGAAACGGAAAAAATTCTTTTGCAGATCGATCTTGACCGGTTTGTAAGCGAGCGCGAATTGTTTGAAGCGAAAAATTTGGCGCGGGTGGTGGAGTACACCGACAAGCGCGCCAAGGAACAGGAACTTTCGCTTGAGGTTATCTTATTGCTTCACAAAATGCTGATCGGAAATATTCGCGATGAAGTTGCGGGGCGGCTGCGGAACGACCATGAATTTGTTCGCGTGGGGAGTCATATTGCGCCAAACCCGAAAGAAGTGAAGGATCGGTTGCTTAAAGCGCTATCCGAGTATCAGGCCATGAGCCATGAAAGCATTGTTAAGCGAATCGCTAAATTGCATCTGGCCTTCGAACATACGCATCCGTTCGTCGATGGAAACGGGCGCATTGGGCGGGTCATAAACAACTATCAGCTTATCCGCGAAGGATATGTGCCGATCAACATTAAATTTATTGATCGAAGAAAATACTACGAAGCGTTTAAGGAATTTGACGCCAAGGGCTCGACCGTTGTTATGGACGAGATCGTCGCCAAAGCGTTAACAAACAGCTACCATAAACGTTTGGCGTATTTGGAAGGAAAAAAGATAATCACGCTGGTCGAGTATGCGAAAACCAACAAGCTTTCGCATTCAAACCTGATCAATAAAGCGACACGTCAAACCATTGAGGCCTTTTTAGAAAAGGGCGTTTGGAAGATCGGCGTTTAAATATAAAAAACACCGCACCTTCGGTTGATTCACCTCTATCTTGGTCCCAACTAAGATATTTGACGTTATACTTCATTATTTTATAGCATCCCAAAAATCCACGACCGTGAGTTTTTGGGATGTTAATTTTTTTGTCGTTTATTTGCGCAAACGAAATCGAACCCAACCCGGCGAAGCTTAAGTTATTGAAATTTTTCCCAATAATGCGTTTTTGTCCCGACTTCTCAAATACCCACGGTCGTGAGTTTTGAGAAGCCACTTCACCAATCTCACGGTCGTGAGTTTTGAGAAGCCACTTCACCAATCTCACGGTCGTGAGTTTTGAGAAGTCATTTCCCCAATCTCACGACCGTGGGTATTTGAGAAATCATTTCACTAATCTCACGACCGTGGGTTTTTGGGTAGGTTTGATCGGATGGGCGGATCGTTTCATGGCTCTAGGTTAAAATCAAGACAAAGCATGGTTGGATAATGAATGACCGCGCAATGCTCCTATTTTTTTTCGAAAAAGAGAATGATCACAAATAAGACGATTGACAATTTTGTCAATTCGGAGTAAGTTTTAACATCGTTCTTTTTTCAACCAATTCAACCATAGGAGAATGCCATGTCAACAAATCAGCGCGTAGACGAACTGACCGGGATTTGGCTTGCCGCTGGATCAATGAAGGAAGCGCCGATAGAGGTACCTAAAAATATCGTCGATGATGTCGATGACGCGTTTGCCGGGGAGAAAGCGTACGAAGAGTCCCTTCGCGACGAGACGATAACGGAAGAAGAAGTTGGGCACGATGAGGCGCTTGAGATTGTGATGGCGATGAGTGACGCAACTTCCGAAAATGATGCGCCGGACATTTCGTTCGCCGCTTGGGAAGCGAGGCGCGAGGTCATTCGAGAGCTTGTCGGGCTTGAAGAGTTTGGCGCTGCTCTCGAGCTGATCATTGACCTGGACGAATACCATGCAAGCGACTTCCTCGTATTTTTTGGAGGGGAGCTCATCAAACACGATGTCAGTTTGGCGCGCGCAATGTTCTGCGTTGAGGAATTTCGGTCGCTCCTCACGGACCCTGAAAAGGCAAGGTTGTGGATATCGCTTTACCAAAAAAGCGGTTCGCCCATCGACCGGGAGGTCGCGCTCGGAAGGTGCGCCTCGTGCCGGCAGGGGCACTCTCCTGAAATTGCCACCTGCGTTTTTTTGGAGATGTGGACAAAGACAAAGAGCATCGATGCGCTAGAGGCGGCGAAGAAAATGGCCGCTGACCTGAAGTCGTGGCGTGCCAGGGCGCAGTCTTATCGTTTCATAGGCATGGCGACGGGGGAGCCGGAGGCGTATATCAACGCTTTTGCTTGCGCGGGCAGGATCAAGGAACAATGGTTACGCGTGGCGTTGGCGCGGAGTACTATTTCTTCGATAGTGTCCGCCTCATTCCATTTGAATCCATCTTTGCGGAATATCCCAACCGCGGGCATGGGGATCAATATTGTGCTGACAAGAGAGGCGCTTGGACGCATAATCAGCGGTATGCACAGCCGTCGCTGGCGCGACGCGCTCTGTGAAAAGCTGGCCGGTGTCGGCATCGAACTGTAACTTCACGCAGGCGGATTTTCTCAATTCCGCACCACCGTGTTCATCAATGCGTTCTAACCGGACGCAACGCTGGACACGGTATTTTGTTTTTGAATTAATGCAAACAACCACGTTGTGCCCATTATTTTATAACATCACAAAAATCGCCGACCGCTAGTTTTTGTGATGGGGGTTGAAGTTGACAAGGTTTTGATTTTTTTGACGCTTTTGAATAAAATAGTGGAGACGGAGGTTTAATAAAATATTTATCATATGCCAGACGAAGACGAGATCGAAGAAAAAGAAATCGACGAGGAAATAGCCGAACTCATGAAAGGGCAGGGGTTGGGTGAGGAGGACGCGGGCGCGGCGGTCGAGGCGCCGGAAGAAGCGGGCGAGGAGGAGGAAAAAACCGAGGAAGCGGATGACGACAGCGTCTGAGACCGTTGCCATAAGAGGCGGTAATCGGATATAATACGGAAGTTGGGATTATTCAATAATAAAAAAACAACATGATAAAGATCAAGTCGGTGGAGGCATGGGAAATTTTGGATTCGCGCGGGAATCCGACGGTGCGCACGGCCGCAACGTTAGACGATGGCAGCGTTGGCATTGCTTCGGTGCCCTCGGGGGCCTCGACCGGCTCGCATGAAGCGCTGGAATTGCGCGATGGCGAAAAAAGGTATGGCGGCAAAGGCGTTCTTAAGGCCGTCGGCAATGTTAATTTTGTCATTGCCAAAGCGGTCAAGGGCATGGATGCGAACGACTTGCGCAAATTGGACGCGACAATGATCGCGCTGGACGGCACGGAAAACAAAAGCAAGCTGGGCGCGAACGCCATTCTCTCCGTTTCCTTAGCCGTCGCCCGCGCCGCCGCCGTTTCGGCCAAGCTCCCGCTCTACGCTTTTATTCGTAAGGTCTACTCGCTACCCCCTACCCACTACTCCCTTCCGATCCCGATGATGAATGTGCTAAACGGCGGAGCGCACGCCGATTGGACGGTGGATTTTCAGGAATTCATGATCGTGCCGTTGCAAAAAACCATGACCGAACGGGTGCGCTGCGGCGCGGAAATTTTCCATGCGCTCGGAAAAATTTTGAAGGAAAAAGGATTTGATACGGGGAAAGGGGATGAAGGCGGATACGCGCCAACCCTTGGCGGCAACGAAGCGGCGATGAAAATGATCGTTTCGGCCATGAACAAGGCCGGTTACAAGCCGGGCGCCGAGGTGGCGATCGCGCTTGACCCGGCCTCGAGCGAGTTCTACGACGCCAAGGCCAAACGTTACATCTTGAAGGCCGACAAAAAGACGCTGACTTCGGAGCAGATGATCAATCTTTACGGCAAGTGGTTGGAAAAATATCCGCTCATTTCCGTTGAAGACGGTTTGGCCGAAGACGATTGGGACGCTTGGGTTAAGTTTACCGCCCGCTATGGCGCGGAACTGCAGCTTGTTGGCGACGACTTTTTTGTCACCAATGTCCGCCGCCTTGAGCGCGGCATTGCCGCCGGTGCGGGCAACGCAATATTGATCAAGCTGAACCAAATTGGCACGCTTTCGGAAACAATGGACGCCATTGCCCTCGCGCGCAAAGCCAAATACAATGTCGTAATCTCGCACCGCTCCGGGGAAACCGCCGACACGACCATCGCCGACCTGGCGGTGGCCGTTAACGCCGATTACATTAAGACCGGCTCGCTCTCGCGTTCCGAGCGCGTCGAAAAATACAACCGCTTGATCGAGATCGAGCGAGAATTGGCATAATTTTCCGTCAACAAAGATCGCCGAGCTTAGCTCGGCGATCTTTGTTAAACCGTATTTATTTTTTTTCCGTAATCCTTTCTGATCGTTTCGATATCTTCAGCTGTCGGGATTTCTCGATCAGTTTTATTGATCCTTAAATAAGGTTCAAGCAGTGTTTTTGCGGAATCAATTTCTTCTGCGGTCAGATCTTCGCGCAATATCAATTGCGGCTTGGCCTTTATGAATGTTTGGATAGAGCGATTCAAGGTTGTTCGAGCTTTGTCTAGTTTTAGGCGGTCGACATTCTTTTTAATGTCGACCGGCTGCGCCGGTTCGGTATTAGCGGGCGCCGCAGATGCGGTAGTTTTAGGCGAATTAGTTTTTTTGGCCGCCTTTGCCTTGGCCGCTTCTTGATCGCGCAGCTGTTTGGCTCTTTCCAGTGTCGCCTCCTTTTTTTCGGTCTCGATATCGCGCAATCGTTTCAGATCTTCGTTGCTCAATAACGCGGCATCCACGCCGGGCATTTTTAGAATGTCCAAATGGTGGCGATATTCGCTTGGGACAAATCCTTTGAACTTTCTTACCTCCGCCTTAAGACCATCGACCCCATCGGCGGTAACGTCGGCGTACGCTTTGTCGCCGGACATGTTGATAAATTGCTCAAGATCCTGAAGCATTTTTTCCTTTGGCTCTATTTCTGCCGTTTTTTCCAGTGCGGATCCCGGGACGGATTTTTCTCCGTTCCCGTTCTTTTTCCGGATCGCCTCCCAATAGGCGTGGGCGACCTCTTTGCCCAAGGCCTTTAATTCTTCATTGGACAGCGCACGCCTTTCATCTGTGGTTAAATATTGGTCGCCCACCAAGATATCCGTCAGCTTGTCTATTTCTTTGTCTTCTTCCAGATCAAGAAAAACTATTTCCCTATGAAGCTCGTTAAGCTTTGCGACGTCCAACGCTTCGCGTTTGGCGGCGCGATCGGCGATGTTTTTTCTGACGGCCTCCATTATCTTCGCGGCAACTTCCTTTTTGGCCTCGCCGGCATCGGGGGTTTTTAACGGCTTTACCGCTGCGGCGGCAAGTTTGGCCGCGGCCTCTTGCGCCGCCTTCTCGGCTGCCTTAAGTTTTTCCGCAAGCTCTTTTTCCACCCGGGCTTCCTCTTCAGCGGCTCTTTCAATATCATCGGGCGAGGGCGGGAGTTCAACCGGTTCGGGCGGTTTTACACGTCCAAGCAATCTGCGCGCAATAACTAAACCGTTGGCGAGGATATTGTCGAGTTTATTTGGTGCGCGCACGGCTGTTTTGCTGTTCGGCACCGGCGCCTTTATGGTTTTTCCCAATTCTATTTGCAGAAGCTTCCCTCGTCTCACCTTGGTGTCAGCGATCTCCCTGTTTTTCAAACGTTCAAGATCGTTTTTTTGAAGCATTTTAATACCGACCGGTTTCATCCCGATCTTCAAAAGGTGGGCGGCATATGCTTGATCATCCATTTGTTCAAGCTCGCGGATGGCCGTCTCGGCTGCGGCCGCGTTCATGCCGGCGGTGTGAGCAAGAACCTTTTCGCGATTTTCAAGAAGCGCCTCGCCGTAGCGCATGGCCGTGGCTTTGGCTTTGGTGTAAAGAGCGGTATCCTTCTTTGGTTCAAAGTCAATGTCGTCTTCGGAATCACGAAAGCCCTCGGCTTTATCGGGATCGCTTCCGCCCGTGTCCATGACGGAATATTCAATGTGGTCCAGTTGGACTAGCTCATGATCAAGTCCGTCAAGTTTGGCTTGAAGATCGTTTACGCGCTTGATTGCGTCTTCTTTCAACTTCCCGCACTGCTTGGTCGCTTTCGTGAGCGCGGTTTCGATGAAGAGGTCGCGTTCCTTGCCTTTTTTGGCCAAGCCGGGCTCGATCGTGGTCGCATAATAATCCTTTTCACTTAAGTCGGAATTATCAGCCGACTTTAAATATTTGGAAATGGTCCCCATGTGTTGCATGATCGTGAGCAAACGCTCGCGATCGACCGGCAGGTTGGTCAGTCCGGCCAAATTCGCGGCATCGTTGTCGGTGTCCTGCAAGCGGTCCAGAGCGGTTTCAAGTTCTTTGGCCGTTTGCTCGCGCTCGGAAGCGATGTTGCGCTGCGGCTCATGATCCCGGCCGG
>CAIQCM010000077.1 GCA_903870305.1 uncultured bacterium | reverse complement strand
GCGCCTTTCTGTTCTTGCAGGATCGTGGATTGTTTTTATCTTCGTCCGCGCCGCTTTTGGACCTCGCGCGCTTTTTTCCGTTCCTGCCCAGCCACGCGCTTTCGGTCGACATGCTCTCGGCGTATTTTCTTTTGATCGTTAACGTCGGCTTTTTTCTGGTTTCGTGGTTCTCGATCTTCTATCTGTCTCGCGAAAGCGACCGGTATCGCTTTCCATGGTTGCACATTGCCACGGCGCTTTTTGTCTTTGGTATGCAACTCACGGTTGTTTCCGGTACGCCGCTCATTTTCCTTTTTGCGTGGGAAATAATGTCGTTTGCCGCGTACTTCCTTGTGATCGCCGACCGGACCGCTGAATCAATCAAAGCGGGTTTTTCTTATGCGATCATGACCCAGCTTGGCGCCGCCTGCCTCATTGCCGGTTTTGTCCTTGTTTCACGCGGTAACATGAGCGCGCTTTTTCTTGAGCTTCCGCCCATCGCGGGCGCCGCCGCCGTCGCCGGAGCCGTGCTTCTCATGATCGGTTTTGCCGCCAAGGCCGGCATCTTCCCGTTCCATGAATGGCTGCCGGCGGCGCACCCGCAAGCGCCGTCCTCGGCCTCGGCCTTGATGAGCGGCGTCATGCTTAAGGTCGCGCTTTACGGACTCTTGCGCGTTTTTGAGACGGTCGCGCATTTTACGTTGCCGCTCCCTGTCATCTTCGGTTTTCTTGCGCTTACCCTCTTCACGGCGTTCTACGGCGCGCTCATGGCCGCGGTCGAAAGCGACCTCAAGCGCGCGCTCGCTTGGAGTTCGGTTGAGAACATGGGCATCATGTTCTCGATGGCCGGCATGGTCGCGCTGTTTTTTGCGCTGGGTGGCAACGGCGCCGCCGGCGCGGTCTGGATCGCGCTTTTGGTTTTCGCTTTCTGCCACATGCTTTTCAAGTCCGGCTTGTTCATGGCCTCCGGCGCGCTTATTTCCGAAACCCATACGCGCGACCTCGACCTCATGGGCGGCTTGGCCAAAAAGTGGCCGGTCTTTTCGGGAATGTTTTTGGCGCTCTGCCTTTGCGCCGCGGCTTTGCCGCCGGCCGGCACTTTTTACGGCGAATGGATCTTTATGACGACGGTCGCGTCGTCGATCGGCGCCGGCGCGATCATCGGACTTATTTTAACGATCGTCATTTCCGTTTTTGCGCTCGCCGCCGGGCTGGCCGCTTTCGCCATGGTCAAAATTTTCGCCGGAGCGTTCTTGGCGAAGCCGCGGAGCGATCATGCGGCGCATGTCGGAGGGCTCCCGCTCGCGCTCTACGCAAGTCCGGCCGTCGCGGGCGTGCTTTGCGTAGCGCTGGGAATTTTCCTGCCGTATTTTTTGCGCGGCGTTTTTCCGAGCGCCGAAGGCGTGATGTTTTCCGGCTCGGCGCTCATGGTTGGGGGCACGTCTTTTTCGCCGCTCACGATCGTTCTGTCGCTTATGGCGACGGTCGCGGGCGTTTGGATCATGCGTTCGGTTTTCGCCGCGCGGAAGGTTCGCACGACCGACACCTGGGACTGCGGCGCGCCGCTCACATCGCGCATGGAATACACCGCCACCGCTTTTGCCGCGCCGCCGCGATTTTTCTTCCACATTTTCACTTTGCCTTTGAAGAAAATAATCTCGCAACCGGTATCGGCGGACAATCGCTGGATCGTCCAAAAGAAACTGGAGCACGAGTCGCGAACGATCGCCGAGGCGTTCATTTACCGCCCGGTCGCCCGCGCGATCGACGGCATCACCGGGCGCGTTAAGCGCTTGCAGAGCGGCGTGGTCCAATTTTATTTGGCGCTCATTTTCGTCGCGTTGGTCGTCACGCTCATCGTCGCCCTATGAACACGCTGACCTCCATTGTTTCCACGGTTCTCATGCTCGCGCTCGCGCCGCTTTTTATCGGCTGTGTTCGCAAGTTTAAAGCGTGGCTGGGGAACCGCCGCGGCGCGCCGGTTATCACCCCATACCGCTCGCTCGCGACGCTCTTACGCAAGGAAATGACCGTGAGCGAACACACAAGCTGGGTCTTCCGCGCCGCGCCCTATGTCGTTTTGAGTATCGCCGTTCTGGTCGCCATCTTCGTGCCGACGGTTTTTGCAAGCAGCTCGGCAACCGGTAATCTCTTTCTTATTTCCGCGCTCCTCATGGTCGGCGCCGGCGCGCTGGTCATGGGCGGCATGGATGCGGCCTCGGCTTTTGGCGGCATGGGTTCGAGCCGCGAAATGACGATTGCCATGCTCACCGAACCGTGCCTCATTGTGGTGATCGCCGCGCTCGGCAGCGTCACCGGTTCGTGGAACGCCGGCGGCGTCGTGCAGGCCATGGCCGGCGCGCCGTGGTGGTTTGTTCATCCATTTCTCATCTTTACTTTCGCGGCTTTCGCCATGATCGTCTTGGCCGAGGGCGCGCGGTATCCGGTCGACAATCCGACCACGCACCTGGAGCTCACCATGGTCCACGAAGCCATGGTCTTGGAATATTCCGGACCCTACTTGGCCATGCTTGAATACGCGTCAATGCTTAAGTTCGCCGTCCTCGCGCTCTGGGCAGCCAATCTGGTCGTTCCTTATGGAATTTTGGGCGCGGGCGCGTCGCTTCTTTCCGGCGTCGTCGTTTTTGCGGCTAAATTCATCGTTGTTGCGTTCTTAACCGCGCTTCTGGAATCGATGGTGGCGAAAATGCGTTTTTATCGCTTGCAAGAATATTTCACGACCGCATATTTGCTGGCGTTTTTCGGTCTGATCTTGTCGCTTATCTTCTAAAGTTATGAACCCACAATTATATCGTCCGCTTGTCGACGTTCTTGCCGGGCTCATGCTGGTCTCGGGCGTCTTTATGCTTGGCCGCGTGCGCGTGCGCTCGCTGCTGCGCTTATTTGCCGCCCAGTCGTTCGCCCTTGTCCTTATTGCCGCTTCCGGCGCCGTTTTTGAGGCGCGTTGGCATTTGCTTATCACGGCGGGGCTGGTTTTTGCGATCAAGGTCGTTTTCCTGCCGCTCTTCATGGTGACCGTCATGGCGCGCGGTCGCGTTGGCGAACGGATGACGTCGTCCATGCGCCCGGCGCTTTCAATGTTCATCGCCCTCGCCATGGTTATTTTGGGTTTTTATCTCACCACCTCGCTCATCCCGACCTTGGGCGATAATTTCTTTGTCGCGGCCGTTTCTATTTCGCTGGCGCTCCTGGGGCTCCTTATGCTCATGACCAGGAAAGGCCTGTACGGACAGATCGTCGGCTTTTTGATCTTGGAAAACGGAATTTTCACTTTGGGCCTCGCGCTTACCGGCGGCATGCCGCTCTTGGTCGAGGTCGGCGTATTCTTCGACGTGACGATCGGCGCCATTCTCATGGCCTTGCTCACTTATCGCGTGCACGGCGAGACACGCCGCGCCGACACCGAAAACCTTGAAACGCTTATTGATTGATTATGTACATCATCCTGCTTGTATTTGCCGCCGCCGTTACCGCGCTTCTATGCCTGCTCATGCGTTCGTACCGGGCCGTCGCCGCTTGCGCGCTCGCGGGTTCGCTTGCCGTCTTTGTTTTTGCGCTCTTCACTGTCGCCGTTTGGTTCGGCTTATTGCCGGGCGGCTACAGCGCCCTTAAGTTTGACGGTTTTGGCGCGGTCATTTTAACGCTCATCGCTACGGTCCAGCTTTTTGCGGTAGCCGCCGGTATTCCATACCTCAAAGCCGAGCTTGAAGAGGGGACGATCACGCTTTCGCAGGTTCGCTGGTACGGCGCGCTTATTCCGCTCTTCGTCATTTCCATGGCGGTCGCCGTTTCCGCGAACGGTCTCGGACTCATGTGGATCGCGCTTGAGGCGACGACGCTCGCCACCACCATGCTGGTCGCTTTCTACACCAAAGGCGGTTCGCTTGAAGCCGCTTGGAAATATATTTTGGTTTGTTCCGCCGGGATTGCGATCGGGCTTATCGGCATCCTCCTGCTTTATTACGCCGTGTATTTGGCCGGTAACGGCGCCGATGTTGCCTCCGTCACCTGGACCGGCCTGCTTGCTTCCGCAAAGACCTTGCCGCCCGCCGTCGTCAAATTGGCGTTCGTCTTCATCTTCATCGGTTTTGGCACCAAGGTCGGCATTGTTCCCATGCATACGTGGCTTCCCGACGCGCACGGCCGCACGCCGTCGCCGGTTTCCGGCATGCTCTCGGGCGTCTTGCTTTCGGTCGCGCTCCTCATCATTTACCGCGCCAAGCTGGTGGTTGATGCCGTCCTCGGCTCGAGCGCTTGGAGCGATAATTTTTTCATCTTCTTCGGCGCGCTTTCGGTCGTTGTTCCGGTCTGCTTCATGATAAGGCAGAAGAATTACAAACGCCTTTTGGCCTATTCGTCGATCGAACATATGGGCTTTGCCGTTTTCGCCCTTGGTTTCGGTCCGGCGGGTGTTGTTTTCGCGCTGATCCAGATCATCGGCCATGCCCTCCTTAAGTCGGCGCTATTCTTTGGCACGGGAAACATTTTGCTCGCTTATAAGAGCACTAAGTTTGAAAAGGTCTCGGCTGTGGCGCGCAACTTGCCGCGCCTCGCCGTCCTCTTCACACTGGCGCTTCTCATGCTCTTGGCCGTGCCGCCTTCGCCGCTGTTCTTTTCCGAACTCGGCATTTTCTCTTTGGGTTTTGCCAGTCATCCGTATGTGAGCGCCATTGTGCTGTTGGCGCTGGTCATTGCCGCCGGATCGTTTTTCATGAATTTTATGCCGATGCTTTTTGCGAGCCACGAACACGCCCAGCCATTGCATCAAGACAAGGAACGCTGGAACGCCGTGCACACGGTTATTGCCGCCGCGCTCACGCTCGCCGCGGGTTTTGGCATTGCCCTGCTCATCGGTCCCGGAGGACAAATGATCAGCCGGATAATCTCGATAAATTAGACATTATGGAACTCCACGAGATCATTACTGAACTCGGTTTGTCGGGCGCCTCGCAAAAAGAGGCAACGCCAATTTTTGACATTGAACGCGAGCGCTTAGCCGAACTTTCCGACAAGATCGTTAACGGTCTTGGCGTGCCGCTTGCGCTCATGTTCGCCGAAGAAGAAAAGCGACATGGGTTTTCCGTATTCGCGATCTTCCGCCTCGGCGGAAAAACGCCGTACTTTGGTTTGCGCGCCAAAGTGTCCGCGAGCGACCCGCACTATCCGTCGGTCACCATCAATGTTATGGCCGCGCACTGGTACGAGCGCCTGATCCATGACATGTTCGGCCTCGTTGCCGACGGTCATCCCGACTTCCGCCGCCTGGTCCATCACGAGAACATTCCCGCGGGCACGCATCCGCTTAAAAAAGATTTTGCCTGGAATACAAAACTGGAACACGCGAACGAGCCGTATCCAATGCACGCCGTCGAGGGGAGAGGGATCTTTGAAATTCCCGTCGGCCCGATCCACGCCGGCATAATCGAGCCCGGCCATTTCCGCTTTAACGTGATCGGCGAGCGCATTATCACGCTCGAAGGAAAATTGTTCTTCAAGCACAAGGGCGTGGAAAAATTACTGGAAGGCAAGACCGCTATAGAAGCCATGCCGTTTATCGAACGCGTTTCCGGCGACATGGCCGTCGGTCATGCTCTGGCTTTTTGCCAAGCCGTTGAGGCCGTCGCGGAAACGGAAGTTCCCGAGCGCGCCAAATATTTGCGCGTCGTCTTGGGCGAGTACGAGCGCATTATCATGCACATGCACGACATTTCAAACATCGGCGGCAACGG
>CAIQCM010000076.1 GCA_903870305.1 uncultured bacterium | reverse complement strand
CGCCGAGTATCCGCACGCGACCTTGGACGCGAGCGAAGAAAGCGTCGGACTGCCGACGGGGCAAATGGGCAATTCGGAGATCGGTCACATGACGATCGGCGCCGGGCGCGTGATCGATACCGATTTGGTGCGAATTTCAAAAGCCATAAAAAATGGTGAGTTCTCGAATAATCCCGAGTTTGGCGCGCTATTCAACCACGTTAAAAAGAATGACAGCACCTTGCATGCGATCGGCCTGCTTTCGCCCGGCGGGGTGCATAGTCACAATGAGCATCTTTACGCTTTCTTAAAAGCGGCAAAAGCCGCAGACATTTCGCGCGTCGCCATTCATGCGATCACCGACGGCCGCGACACGGCGCCGCAGAGCGCGGCGGAATATCTTAAAGAGCTGGAAGCGGTGATGGCGGAAGCGGAGATCGGCTTTGTCGCCACCTGCTCCGGACGGTTTTATGCGATGGACCGCGACAAGAACTGGGACCGGCTTAAGCGCGCCGAAGATGCCATGTTCCGCTGCGAAGGCAACGTTTGCACTAAGGAAAAGCCGTCGGAAGCGGTGGCGCGATTGCATAAACAGGGGATCGTTGATGAGCATTTGGAACCGCTGGTCTTCCTCGATGATAACGGCCGCGGCTGTCCGATCACGGAAAATGACGGCGTGTTCATCTTTAATTATCGCGCCGACCGCAGCCGCATGATCGCCAAACGTTTGTCCGACGAAGCCAAGACAAAGAATTTGATGCTGGTCACCATGACCGAGTACGACAAAACAATCGATTGCCGCGTCGCCTTTGCGCCGAACGCCATTGAAACGACGCTCGCGGCGGAAATATCAAAACATGGGCTCACTCAAGCGCACATTGCGGAAACGGAAAAGTACGCGCATGCGACATATTTTTTGAACGGGGGAGTGGAGGAGCCGCATGCGGGTGAAGAATTTATTTTGGTTGAAAGCCGCAAAGACGTGCCGACCCACGACCTGGCGCCGGAAATGAAAGCCAAGGAGATCGCCGACAAGGCGATTGAAAAAATAAACGCGGGAACGGATTTTATCTTCATTAATTTTGCCAACGCCGACATGGTCGGGCACACCGGACACCCGGAAGCGATCCATATTGCCGTCGAAACCGTTGACCGCGAACTCGGGCGCGTTGTTGATGCTGTTCGCGCGAAAGGCGGCGCGGTTTTTATTACCGCCGACCACGGCAACGCCGAACATTATTTTGATACGTCTAAGAATGAGAAGATCACTTCGCACACGATGAATCGCGTGCCCGCCATTTTGACGATCAGGGGCGTTAAATTGGCAAACGGTTCTCTCGCCGACATTGCGCCGACCTGTATGGCGATCATGGGCTTGCCCGTTCCGCCGTCCATGATGGGACGTGATTTGACCTCGTCGTCATTCCCGCGGAGGCGGGAATCCAATCTCGCTTGGTCGGACGGACGCCCAATATAGATTGGATCTACCCCTCGGGGCACAAGCCCGACGGCGCTCGGGGATGACGAAAAAAATATCGGAAATGACAAATTTTTTTTAACTAAAACTTCGAACCGGCGGCGATGGCGGCGCCGATCGATTGGAGTTTGGCGGCCGGATCGGGGTCTTTTACGTCGGAGAGCGTCCGCGCTGCATTGATATTCGCGACGAGCCGGTCGCCTTGGTCAAGCGCGTTCATGAGCGCAGGCGGCGGGGTGCGTCCGTATTTTTCCAATTCCGCGATCTGTGATCGGATGATCGAAAGCTGTGATGCAAATTCGGTTGCCGCGGCTTTCAGTTTGTCCAGATCAGCGGGTACGGCGGGAGCGGCTGCGACATGAGCCGGCGCGACTGCCGGGATAAGGATCGCTTTCTCAGTATTGGCGCCCGCAAACGAGCCGGTCGACGAAACCGCGACCGCGCCGACCCCGAAAAGCACGGCGTAGCTTAAAAGGGGATGAAGCTTCTTTTTTAGGAGGGTTTGCGAGTTTCTTCTTTTCATAGCGTTTTGGTAGCAATTCACAACTACTAAGGATGAATGACTAACGACTAATCCGTTTGGTCGTTCATCATTCATCGTTCATCATTATAGTCCTTTTTCTTCCAATAAGAAACCGCCGGCCTGGATCTCCCAAAGTTTCTTGTAGGTTCCATCGCGTTCGATGAGCTCATGGTGTGTGCCGACGTCGATGACTCGACCATTCTCGACCACGACGATCCGGTCCATTTCCATGATTGTCGAAAGGCGGTGCGCGATCACGATGACTGTTTTGTTCTTCATGAGTTCGTGCAAGGCGTCATGAATAAGCGACTCCGACTCGGAGTCGAGCGAGGAGGTCGCTTCGTCAAGCACGAGAATGGGAGCGTTCTTCAAAATTGCGCGGGCGATAGCAACGCGCTGCCGCTCGCCGCCGGAGAGCTTGATGCCGCGCTCGCCGACAAAGGTTTTGTATCCGTCGGGAAGCGCGCTGATGAATTCGTGGCAATGCGCTTTTTTTGCCGCCGCGATTATTTCTTTCTCGGAAGCGTCGCGCCGTCCGTAACGAATGTTATCGGCTAGCGAGCGGTGAAATAGCAACGGGTCTTGGGGAACCATGGAAATGGCGTCGCGCAAGCTTTCTTGGGTCACCTTGGAAATATCCTGTCCGTCAATCGTGATCGAGCCGCTGGTAAGGTCGTAAAAACGAAAGAGCAATTTGACGATTGTTGATTTGCCCGCGCCCGATGAGCCGACCAGTGCGACTTTTTCCTTAGGTTTTATGTCGAGCTGAAAATCCTTCAAGACCTCGCGCGTCTCGTTGTAGTTGAATTGCACCTTGTCGAACTCGATCGCACCCGAAAATGTTTTCATTTTTTTCGCGCCGGGCGCAT
Organism: uncultured bacterium; assembly: GCA_903870305.1. GTDB lineage: Bacteria > Patescibacteriota > Patescibacteriia > CAIQCM01 > CAIQCM01 > CAIQCM01. Next base: position 51 of record CAIQCM010000076.1, on the reverse strand, counting down.
CTTTAACTTCGTCAGGAATGTTCATTATATCGATCATTTCCTGCGCATCGG
>CAIQCM010000075.1 GCA_903870305.1 uncultured bacterium | reverse complement strand
ATTGGCGCACGAATATGCCGATGAACGCGCCTGCACGGCATAGGCGCGATTCAACGTCTCGCGGTTTTCAATAACGTAATTCGCGGCGAGAGCTATGCTTGAGATCAAAGCAATGCCGCTTATCATGACCACGCCTATTATAGCAGCAAAACCGGATCGAGACGAGTTCGATCGCCGTCGAGCTGAATTAAACCGAACCTCAATTCTGTCGCGGCACGGTGGCTGTGGCATATAAAGTAATGGAGGCGCTGTAATCATTGGTAACAACTCCCGAAGGCGGCGCGGAAACGGTTATGGCCATTCTAATGACCGACTTGGCGGCCGTCGCTTGAAGGCAAGGACCGAGTTTGCCGCCAAACAGAAGGTAAATGATGGTTTGAACGATGCCGGCGCAATATTCTTTCGACTTGTAACAAGAAATACCGTACCAAATTCCGTTTTGTTCTTGCGGAGTGCAAGCGATGGGCGGCCATTGATTATCGGTTCGCGTATGCGCGGTCGGATCGACCAGATTAGTGAAGGTGAGGTTTGAGACCTTGACGGCGCTTGAAGTGATCGGCACGGCCGCGGCGGCTCCCTGCTGCATGGTGAGCACGCCGTTCGTCACCGTAAAAACGGTCGGTGAAACAGCGGCATTCGGCATGGTCAAGGAAAGCGTCGATCCGCTGCCGCCGCCGTCGGCGGGCACGGTTGCGTCTTTGGAATTCCTTATTATCGAATTAATTTTTTCAATGGCGAACCGGGCGTTCTGGTTGACCTCGAGGACCATTGTCACTTTTGATTCGCGGTGCACCACATTTATCAAAAAGATCACCATCGTTCCCATGATCATGATGAGAATGGCGACATAAAGTATCGTCTCGATGATCGAGAAACCGCGGCGGTTCGTCATAGGAAAGCCCAATCGGTGACAAGAACCTGTTCGTCAACGGTGGAGGTCCGGTTCGGCGCCGGTTTCCAGCTCACCAGCACATCAACCTTTTTGGTATCGGCATCATACGTGCTCACCGTCACGACCCGCGTCATCCCGTTCTGCGTATCCGAGCTTCCGCTCAATATCCATTCGGCCGGCGAGGCCTGGACAGAAAGACCATAAGTGCCGACGGCAACGGCCGTCCCCGAACGGTCGCTAATGGAAATTACCGCCTGAACGCCTTCTTCGGCATAAAAGATCGCCTGCATTTCCGAGGTTGACTCGATCGACCCCTTCTCAACGATCATCAAAATGGAAACCGAAAAGGTTATGCCGACGGTCATAATGCCGATCGCCATGATCATCTCGACCATTGATTGTCCGCGTCTTTTATTGATCACCATGAAACGGCTCCGGTCGAATAAACGGTTATGGTTATTGATTTTATTCCGTTTGTAACGGTTATCGTTCCGGTCGCGGAAGGCAGGCCGGTTTGTTTGGCGAAAACGACCTCGGAAATTCCTGAAAAATGAATGTAGCTGTCATATGGCATGATCGTATCGTATGCGGTTACCTTTGTGGCATAGGACGCGCCTCTGAAGAGAGTTATTTTACTCCCGGCGGTGGAAACGCCGTAGCTCGCATTCCCTTCGCTTTGGAGCGCGCGCACCTCCGCGGAACGAAGGTACGAAACAAGCGTATCGGAAACGGCTTCAAGATTGCGGTTTTCAATGAAATGCGAGGTTGCATAAACGGCGAGGCCCACGAGTACAAGCCCGATCGCCATGTTCACCAATATTTCCATCAAGGTGAATCCGCGTCGACGCAACATAGTTATTTGTGAATGCCTTCGGTCAGCTTATAAATGGGGGTGATGACGGAAATGGCCACAAAACCGACAATAAGACCCAGAAACACCAAGAGCACCGGTTCGATCACCGTCGTAATGTTGCCTACCATGCCGTCGATCTCTTTATTGTAAAATTCGGAGATGTAAAGCAGCGACTCGTCCAGCTTGCCGGTCTTCTCTCCCACCCTGATCATGCGCTCGGTTATCGACGGGAAAAGTTTCGGTTTGCGCGCCAAGTATTCGGCAATGCTCTCCCCTTGCTTGCTCATGTTTTTCGCGACCTCTTCAAGCTCGTGGCGGTAGACGACGTTGCCCATGCTGGCGGCCGTGATCTGCAAGGCGCGAACCACGTCGACGCCGGAAGCGAGCAAGGTGCCGAGAATTTGCGAGAAGCGGGTGAGTTGGGCGTTACGCGCCAAAGTGCCGAAAACCGGGACATAAAGCTCGAAGCGATGGAATAAAAAACGAACCGGCTTGATCGTAACGATCGAACGCAAACCGACGATCAAAAGGACGATGGTCACAACGATGTAAACGGCGTTTTTTACGACGTAGTGGGAAAAATCAAAAAGAAACTGGGTGGTCGGCGGAAGCGACACTTTTAGGGAAATAAAGATGGGCAAAAGCGAAGGCAGCGTGACAAAAGTGAGAAAACCGATCACGCCAAAGGTCGCCGTCAAGACGATGGCCGGATAAATAAGCGCGCCGCGGACTTTTTGTTTAAGCGCGTCGGAGCGCTCCAGCTGAAAAGCCAAATAGTCGAGGTTCTCCGAAAGCTTGCCGCTTTCTTCGCCGACCCGCACCAAGCTGGTGAAAAGATCATCAAAGATCCGCGGGAACACGGCCATGGCCGCCGACAAGAATTGGCCGTTCTCAACATCTTTAACGATCGACATTAGCACTTTCTGAAATTTTTTGTTCTTTGTTTGCGACCCGATCTCCTCAAGCGAATCCTTAAGCGGCAAACCGGCGTGGATCATGATCGACAAATGCTTGGCAAAAAGCATTTTTTCTTTAACAGGGACGCCGCCGCGGATCTTGGCGGGTTTTTTCGGTTTTTTGACTTTAATAGCCATGCAGTGATTATTCTTGAATAACGCGCAACACTTCGGCCACCGAAGTGATGCCGGTGCCGGCTTTGGCAAAACCGTCCTCAAGCATGGTGGTCATGCCGAGGCGGATGGCCGCGGTCCTGATAGCGTCGGAGGAGGCCTTGCTCACAATAAGGTCGCGAATTTCGCCGCGCACTTCCAAGCACTCGTAAATTCCGACCCGTCCCCGGTAGCCGGTGTTGACACAGGCCTTGCAGCCCTTGCCGACGAAAAACTTTTTCGTGCTCTTCCAGGCCTTCTCGGAAATGACCGCCTGCAAGCGCTTGCCTTCGGCCTCGGTCATTTTGTATTCGACGGTGCAGTCCGGACAGAGTTTGCGCACCAAGCGCTGACCGATCGCGATGTTGACGGTGGAAGCGACGAGGTACGGCTCAATGCCCATGTCCAATAAGCGCGGCAAAGTGGTGGCCGCGTCGTTGGTGTGCAGGGTCGAGAGGAGCAAGTGGCCGGTCAAGGCGGCGTTAACGGCGATTGAGGCGGTTTCGTTGTCGCGAATTTCGCCGACCATGATGATGTTCGGGTCTTGCCGCAGAATGGAACGCAGACCGAGCGCAAAAGTGAGTCCGGTGGCCGCGTTCGTTTGAATTTGCGTGATGCCGCCGATCGAATATTCGATCGGGTCCTCGACGGTGGTGATCGCGATCTCCGGCTTGTTCAGCATCTGCACCAGCGTGTAAAGCGTGGTGGTTTTTCCGCTCCCGGTCGGGCCGGTGGACAGAATCATGCCGTGCGGCCGGCGAATGTAGGTCTCAACCAGCGCCTTGTCGCGGTCGGCCAAACCCAACTCTTGCAAAGTGAGCGCCTTGAGCTGCGAGACCAAAAGCCGCAGCACCGCGTTCTCACCGTGGTAGGCGGGAATAATGGAAACGCGCAGATCGACCGGAACCTTGTCGATCACCACGCGGAAGCGCCCATCTTGGGCGGCCTGATGTTCGTCGGTGCGAAGTCCGCTATGGACCTTGATCGTGGTGATCACCTGATTAAGGAGCACTTTGGGAAGCACGAAGATCGTGGCCAAGACGCCGTCAATGCGGAACCTGATATCCATCTCGTTTTCCGTCGGATCGACGTGGATGTCGGAAGCGTGCATTAAATACGCCTGCTCGATGATATAATCAACGAGTTTGGTGATGGACACGTCGCCGGTCGTCATGACCTCGATCTCGCTTTGCCGCGTGCCGATGCGCGGCGGCGGCGCGTCGGGAGGAAGGATCTTGTCTTTTTCTTTGATCTCTTTTGGTTCGCGTTTGGCCATGTACGCTTTGGTTAATTACTGATATTTTACTACACATCTACCCAAAGCGCTAACTTATGCCCGGTTACCTCTTAATAAACAAGCCGACGGGGCCGACTTCGCACGATATTGTCGACCGCGTGCGCCGCATGACCGGCGAAAAACGGGTCGGCCATGCCGGCACGCTCGATCCGTTCGCGAGCGGCTTGCTTATTGTCGGCGTCGGCCGCGAGGCCACCCGAGAATTTGCCCGCCTCGTCGGTCTGGATAAACATTACATAGCCACCCTGCATCTTGGCGCTACTTCTGATACCGATGATCGGACGGGGCAAATTAGCGCGGGGCAAATGGCAAATGGCAAATGGCCGACGTGGGAAGAAATCAAATCTGTTATAAAAACCTTCACTGGCAAAATCCAACAACTCCCCCCGATGTATTCGGCTAAAAAGATCCATGGCAAAAAAATGTACGAGCTCGCGCGCGAAGGAAAAACCTTTGAGCGACAACCCGTCGAGATCGAGATCTATTCAATCGCCGAGGCGAAGCCTCGGCGAGAGGCGGATCCTCAAAAACCGGAAGCCGAGGCTTCGCCTCGGCAAGGGTCGATGCTCATTTTAGATATTCATTGTTCCTCTGGAACTTACATCCGCGCGCTTGCCCGCGACATCGGCGAAGCACTCAGTTGCGGCGCATATCTCGAAGAACTCGAGCGCACGGCGGTGGGGCCGTTCACGCTCGAGAGGGCCGTCAAAGCTGATGAGCTGAATAAGGACAATTGGGAAAAATATCTCATGCCGGTCGAGCAAGTGCTGAACCGTTGCCAGCGCGCGGCGGGCGTGCTAGGGTGGAAACAGTCATAATGATTCATCCGGACTCGACACCCTTCGCAATGATTTCTGCAATTTTAACGCAAAAAGAACTTGCAGGCGCCATAAACGCGTCGGGTTTCGCGTCTTCGAAACCCTATGTTAACCGTTGTTTATATTTTATTGGGAGCGGCCGCCGGAATAGCCGTCGGTTATTTAATTAGACAGTCGATCGCCGCCAAAAGGACGGCGAGCGCCGAGGCCACGGCGGAAAAGGTCATCAACGAGGCCAAAAGTAAGGAGCAGCAGATCCTCCTCGAAGCGAAAGAAAGATCAATAAAAATCCTCGACGAAGCCAAGCGCGACGAACAATCGCGCCGCGTTGAGCTTTCCGAATTCCAAAAAAAGCTTGAAAAACGCGAGTCGCTTTTCGACCAAAAGATCCTCGAACTCCAAAACGAGCAGACCAAGATCACGGAGAAGGAAAAGCAGATCGATGCGACCAAGGCGCGGCTCGACGGCATGGCGGAGGAGGAAATAAAGAAGCTTGAAGCCGTTGCCAAGCTCTCGACTGAAGAAGCGCTTACCCGCCTCATGACGCAGGTGCAGGACCGCTATCACGAGGACCTGATGGGCCGCGTCCGTAAGCTCGAACAGGAAGAGACCGATGTGGTCGAGGACAAGATCAAGGAAATACTCACGCCGATCATTCAGCGCATGGGCGCTTCGGTTGTTTCGGAAACGACCACGACCAATGTCACGCTCCCCTCGGACGACCTCAAGGGCCGCATCATCGGCCGCGAAGGGCGCAACATTAAAGTGCTTGAATACCTCACCGGCTGCGAAATTGTCGTTGACGACACGCCCGGCATGATCACCGTTTCCGGTTTCTCCCCCATCCGCCGTCAGATCACCAAGCGCGCCCTCGACAAACTGTTGAAAGACGGCCGCATCCAGCCCGCGCGCATTGAGGAAGCGGTCGAAGAAGCGAAGAAAGAACTGGCGCTCGACATCAAAAAGGCGGGCGAAGACGCACTCTTCCAGCTGGGTATCACCGGCATCGACCCCAAGCTCGTGCAAATTTTGGGCCGCCTCAAGTACCGCACTTCCTACGGCCAGAACGCGCTCGCACACTCCATTGAAGTGGCGCAGATCGCCAACATGCTCGCCGAAGAGTTGGGCGCGAACGTTACCGTCGCCAAAAAGGGCGGGCTGTTCCATGACATTGGCAAGGCCGTTGACCATGACGTGCAAGGCGGCCATCCACAAATTGGCTACAATATTTTGAAAAAGTTCGGCCTGCCCGAAGAGGTCGCCTATATCGCGCTCGGGCATCATGAGGACAAACCGACCTCGTTCGAGGCCGTGCTCGCCAAAGTCGCCGACGCCATTTCCGGCGCCCGCCCCGGCGCGCGCAAGGACTCGGTCGAACAATACATCCAGCGCCTCGAGGACTTGGAAAAAACCGCCGCCTCCTTCCCCGGCATTGAAAAGGCCTATGCCATTCAAGCCGGCCGCGAGGTGCGCGTCTTCGTTCGCCCGCACGAGATCGACGACTTTGCCGCCGTACGCTTGGCCCAGGACGTGGCGCGCAAAATTGAAGCCGACCTGCAATACCCGGGTGAAATTAAGGTCACGATCATCCGGGAAACCAGGGTCATTGAATACGCCAAGTAATTCTGGTATAATAAAGCCATAAAACATTTAATCCATTTCATATGAACAAAGCAGAATTAGGCGCAGCGCTCGCGGACAAATTCAATTTGCCCAAAACACAGGGCGTTTCCATCATCGAATCAATGACCGAGATGATCACTGATGAGCTTAAAAAGGGCTCAGAAGTGACCATTGCCGGCTTTGGTCAGTTCATGGCCAAGGAGCGCAAGGGCCGCTCGGGAGTAAACCCGCGCACCAAGGAAAAGATCACCATCCCGCCCATCCGCGTCCCCAAGTTCAAGGCCGGAAAGAACCTCAAGGAGGCGTTGAAGGCATCGGGTATTGCGGCGGCAGGGACAACCGTTTAGTCCCCCACCGTCATCCCGGCGAACGCCGGGAACCATGGCGATCAAAAATACAAACCCTTTCGCGACTTGCGAAAGGGTTTTTGGTTTATCGAAGCCGCATCAATTCCCCGTCATTGCGAGGATGCCGAAGCCAACGCGGCAATCTCGTGAATGTGGCAACCATGGTGATATTCCGAGGGGGTTGCTTCGCTTTGCTCGCAATGACGGCAATTTATGTTGCGCTAATAAAAAGAACCCCGCACCAGACGCTCGGCGTCGGTACGGGGTTGATTGAAGAGCGGTGTGCTCTGAAGCGTGGTCATTATTTTTCGGCGTCAAGAAAAGCGTATCCGCTCTCGAATCCGTTAGTCGTCGTTGGTCTCGCCACCCGAGCATGAATCCAGTAGCCATCCCTGTAACCGAAACCGAATCGAAGCGGCGTTTCAAGATGCCTTATTCTGCGGATGACCGGACGGTGCATGAT
>CAIQCM010000074.1 GCA_903870305.1 uncultured bacterium | reverse complement strand
GGTTGGGGAGTTAAATGTCATCATAGCCGTGCGCGGCTTTGTCTCGATGCTAATATGCGAATCCCTACGAATATCACGAATCCGATACGAATTCGTAACGTCATTCGTTATATTCGTACAATTAGTATATTTGCATCGAGTCGCTGCCCGGAGGCAGCCCGTAGTTTAATCGACGATTCGGGCCGGTGGGGGTCGAACCCACGGTCTCCTGCTCCCAAAGCAGGCGCGATACCACTTCGCTACGGCCCGTAGTGAGGAGTAAAGCAGCTGCCGTGCAGATGCTTTCTCCGAACGAGGACCCGTATCGTCGTACGATACGGCCCGATATGTATTTATTACCATTTTCGCTCGAAATAATCAACGGTGTATGATATAGTAACTAACTATGAAAAAGTTCCTTTTTCTGAACGCCAAATATCGCGTTGACCGCAATACGGCTTTTGCGCTCGCGCTTTTGCCGGGCATCATGCTCATGGTCGTCCAACAAATATTCCTTACCACCCATGTTTATGAGTGGTATCTGCCGCAGCTCGACATCCCCATGCATATCATAGGCGGCGCTTCCGTGGCTTGGGCCGTCTGGGCGCTCATGAACTACGCGCGTTCGGTAAAAAAGCTGCCCAAGCTTCCTTTCTGGTTCAGCGTTTTCATTGCCGTGGGCGCGGCCGCGCTCGTGGGCGTGCTTTGGGAACATTACGAATTTTTGCACGATGTCTATTTGCATACCGACGAACAACTTGCGCAATTCGGAACCTCAGATACAATGAAAGACCTGGCCGATGACCTCATTGGCGGCTTCCTGCTTTCGGTCCTCATTGGACGAAAGATGCTGAAAAAATAATTCGCAAGTGATCCATGGAACCGTTGCTTAAAACCGAAAAACTCGGCATCACGTTCAACAAAGGCAAACCCAACGAGTTTGTCGCCCTTAAGGATGTCAATATTGAAATTTACCCGAACGAATACATAATCTTTTTCGGACCGTCGGGGAGCGGCAAATCAACCCTGCTATATTCGCTTTTGGGTCTGCTCAAGCCGACAACGGGGGAGATATACATTAGAGGGAAGGCCTACTCGACCTTCAGGGAAAAGGAAAAGAACATCCGAACCTCGAAAATGTTCGGCATGGTCTTTCAGCAATACAACCTGCTTTTTTCGCTCAATGTTTTTGATAACGTGATCCTGCCGCAGATATTCATAAGCGAGCCCGCGCGGTCACGCAAAGAGAAGGCCATCGTCCTTCTTCGTCGCTTTGGCATTGAGGCCAGGGCAAAGCAGTCGCCGGCCAACCTTTCGGGCGGGCAGCAGCAGCGCGTCGCCGTTTGCCGCGCGCTCATCAACAACCCGGACATCATTCTCGCCGACGAGCCGGTCGGAAACCTGGACAGCGAGTCGGCCAAGATCGTCATGGACACGCTCAAGGACATCAACGTCAAAGACAAGAAAACGGTGGTCTTGGTCACCCACGACGCGCGTTATCTTCCCTATGCCGACCGCGTTTATTTTTTCAAGGATGCGCGGATCGAACGCGAAGAACGCATGAGCATCGGCGGCCATGGTGGCCCCGGCGGCGGGGCTCCGTCGCCCGTCGTCGATCTCGAGCGCCTGGCGCGCGCACACCCAACGCTCTCCGCCGCCCAGCTTAAGGCCTGGTCGCTCTCCAATTGGCTCACCGAAGAGCTTACCGTCGAGCAGATGGAGCGTCTGGAAGAAGCAATGGAAAAAATTTTATCGGGCAAGATCAGCCCGCACCAGTTTTTCGAATCGCTCGATATGCCCTTTGCCGACGGCGGCGTCGGGTTGTATCGACAGACGGCCGCGGCTTTTGCGCGGCGCGTTGTCCATATTATGGATGAGATGCGCCTCTATGCCGAACGGACAAAGGGCGAGAACGATCCCAAAAAACGGGCGCAGCTCGTGAGCATGCTCAGCTTTTTCCTTCTGGAAGAGCACAAGGGGGATCTTGCGCCGGAAGAACTTAAGCGGTTAAGTGCGGCGATCGAGGCGAGGATCGTCGGTACGTTGTCGCACGCCGATTTCGTCCAAAAATTATCCAAAAACCCCTCCGAGCAGGGCGTCGGGCTTGCCCAAACGGTTGCCGATCGGCTTGCTGAGCGGCTGGATCTGATTATTTCAAAAATATAAACGCATGAAAGCCGCCGACCTTCTACAGCTATCAACGAGAATGTTTAGGACCAGGCCGATGCGCACATGGCTTACGGTTTTGGGCATCAGCGTCGGCACCGGCGCCGTGCTTTTCTTAGTCGCCCTCGGCTTTGGTTTGCAGAACATCATCTTGCAGAAAATTGTTTTTAACAAGGCGCTCTTAAGCTTGTCGGTCACCTCCAACTCTGAAGCGATCGTCATGGATCAAGCGACGCTCGACAAGTTCAGCGCCATCCCCGGTGTCACCGACATTGCGCCGCTCGCCCGCTTTACGAGCCAAATGCGCGCCAAGGACTTGAGCGGCGATGTTTCGCTTTTGGCGACGCCGGCCTCGTACTTTGATTACGCCGGCATCGCGCCGCTCGCCGGTGCGCTCTATAAGGAAGGCGAGACAAAGAAGGTCGTGGTTTCCGAAGCGGTTTTGCGCCTCTTCGGCTATGCCGATCCCGCCTCGGCGCTTAACACCGTCGTTCATTTGCAAGTATATGCGACCAAAGACACTGATGAAGGGACGACTGCCCAAGTGATCGATCTGCCGGATGACTACACGATAAGCGGCGTGGTCGCGGGCGATCAAGATGTTTTTGTTTATATACCGCTTTCCGTCATTTCCGCCGTTACGCCGGTCAATGCTTACGAGCAAGCGCAAGTGGCCGTGGGCGCTAGCGGCAATATCCCGTTCGTCAAGGATGCTGTCATTAATATGGGATACCAGGTCTCATCGCTTTCCGAAATGGTCGATCAAGCCAACAAAATTTTCAGCATCATCCAAATCATCCTCGGCGTTTTCGGCGCCTTCGCCCTCATGGTTTCGTCGATCGGCATGTTCAATACCATGACGGTCACGCTTTTGGAGCGCACCAACGAAATTGGCGTCATGCGCGCGATCGGCGCGAGCCGCAACAGCATTCAAGTAATGTTCCTTGCCGAGTCGCTCATTATCGGGTTTTTGGGCGGCGTGGTCGGGGTGGCTATTGGCATGCTGGGCGGCTGGCTCTTTAATGTGGGCATCAACCTGCTCGCCGCCCGTTTTGGCGGCGCGCCGATCGCGCTTTTCGCTTTCCCCCTTAATTTTTCCTTGATCATCATCGCCATTTCCACGGTGATCGGCTTTCTTTCCGGCGTTTTTCCCTCGCGCCGCGCCGCCGGCCTCGACCCGCTCGAGGCCTTGAGGTATAAGTAACGTGATTCGTTGTCAGTCCATTCCCGACGGAACTCTCCCTACCCTCCCTTTTCCAAAGGGAGGGTTTTGATTCTTACGCCCCCCTCTTTGAAAAAGAGGGGGTAGGGGGGAGTTCCGTCGGGGAGGCGAAGCGGTTTGGTAATTCAACAGACCGTTTTGTTAAGACACGATTGATTTTACGGTATCAGTTTTAAATGCTATCTTAATATAAGAATATGAAGCGCAGGAAACGCTCTTGGCGCAAAAGAATAAGTTTGTTTTTCGCGAAAAAACGTTTATCGCTCTTTTGTTGTAATTTTAAAATTTTATTCTCCAAAAAGTTTCGTTTTGGCCATTATTTAATGGTCGCGGCGGTCGGCGTTGTGATCGCGGCCAGTGTTTTCATGCTCTTAAATCCTAAAATGGTCTTGGGCCAGACGTACCTGCTCACGCAAAACGACTGGTCCGGCAACGCCGCGGCCGACACCGTGAATGCGACAACGAATCAATCGGGATGGAACAAGTACGCGAGCTCGACGGGGGTCACCGCCGGCGCCGGTTCAATAACTCTTCCCGCGAGTCAAACTAACCTCAGCGATACGTTCACGACGACGGCCAATGAAGATGTTGCCAATACTACCGCCAATTGGAACACCTCGACCGGAAATATTGAAATGATCACCGATCCGACAACAGATCTGTCTTCTGCAATAAATTCGTATTTTCCGGCGGATTACTATATATCAACCATGGTTCTTGATCCTGTAAGAAATGTTCAGTATTTGTACGGTGCGGACAATAATGCGGACGCGTGCGTTTTGGTTAAATATAATATTGGAACCGGAGCGGTAACGGATCTGTCGTCGGCGCTAAATACCGCTGTTTCCGGTTGCCGGGGCGATAATATTGGGGGGCAAATGGTTTATTATCCCGCAACCGGTGAAATATACGGAGAGGCAGTCAACGCGTCTTTTACCGCTGGTTATTTCTTTAAAATTAACACAGCCAACGATGTGATAACTGACTTATCAAGCACGATCTCTCCGGCTATAGGTAGTAATGCTCCAAGATCGCTTGCGATGGATACGACAAACGGCGTTTTGTATATATCCGGACAGAATAATGCTTTTGGAAAATATGTTATTGGCGGCGCGACAACCGACTTGCATACAGCATATCAAGCGGCCATGGGCACCAACAGAGCATTTTCACTGGTTTGGGCTTCCGACCAGAACACGCTGTATTTTGCCGGTGAAAATGGAATATTCGGAAAATATATGTCCTCGGGCGGTTTTACCAATCTTAATTCCGTAACGGGCGGAGTTTTGTCATGGTATCCTACACAGACAATGGTTTATGACACGGTTCATTCAGTGTTATATTTAGGCGGGTGGAGTGTGTTTGCTTCATATTCAAGCGGCGGAACATTCGTTGATTTATCGACTCCCGTAACAAATGTTTTAGGTCAGAGTAATTTTTTTATATTTGACATGAAATATTCATCGCAATTGAATGGCGTTTTTATCAATAATGCAAATAATACCAATGGGCGCGCTTTTTACTCAATTGCGACCGGAGGGGTGTCTTTGGTCGGAACGCAACAGAGTGCTCATTCAATCTCTCTTGATTCAACGGGAACCATAGCGTTTTTTGGAAATATAAAAGGAAATTCAATATTTTTTGCTAAAGTATCCACCCCCTGCACCACCTGCATCGCGACTTCAATTACGATCGACACCACCACCCAAAACATCAAATCGGCAACGCTCACCAAAACCGATACGCCGGGAACGGGGACGGTGACATATCAATTATCAAATGACGGCGGGGTTACCTATAATACCGTGACACCGGGGTCGCTTTATACTTTTGGAACGATCGGTTCCGACCTGCGTTTCAAACTAACGCTCACGGGGAACGCCACGGTTTCGGATATTGCCATTGCTTATAATTTTTTCCCGGCGAGCGGTTCGCTCACCTCGTCAAAATTCGATTCGGCCGATGCGTCCAACATCATCAATAGTTTGGCGTGGACGGAGGACACGGCAATTCCCGCCGGCACGACCTTAACCGTGTCAATTCGTTCGGCGCCGGATTCAGCATCGCTTACGGGCGCTTGGACCAATCGTACCAATGCGAGCGCCAACTGCGCCAAAGCGACAGGTACGGTCACCTGCGGCGCAAACGCGCTGCCCGCCGCCATGCAAGATGGGAGCGGCGACCGTTGGTTCCAATACATGGTCGCTTTCACTTCCGACGGCAGGAATACGCCGACCGTTTCTTCGCTTTCGTTGCAGTTTGTCATCAACATCGCGCCCGAGGTAAGAAATGTAACCGCTTCACAAAACGCCGACGGCACGGTAACGATCAATTACGAAGCGCGCGATGTTGATACGGCCACCGGTTCGCCGGCCAACCGCGACCATATCACGCCAATGTTCCAATATTGGGACGGCAGCGCCTACCAAACCATGACGACTCTGTCCGCCCATAACACCGACCAAAAAGCGGTGGCGCACGACGGCAGCTGGAACAATGTCATATACACGGCCACCTGGACGCCGAGCGCCGACTTTCCGGGGCAGCTCATGAACAACACGGCCAAGGTGCGGGTGACGGCAAACGACGGCGAAGGAGCCAACCCCACCGGCTCGGCCGAATCGACGACTTATTCTTTGGACACCCAGGTTCCGACCGCGAACTCGATTAGCGTCGACGCTTCCGCACTCGCGCCGACGGTTCACCTTCATTCCGAAGACAGCTCCGCCGTGACCATGCAGGTTTCATCAACCGATCCGACGCTCGCGAGCACGGCACCCGAACCCTTTAGCGCAACCAAGACCAATTTGACCATTACCGAAGGCACGACGGTTTATGCCAGGTTCACCGACGCCTTTAACAACAGCACGGGCATTCTCTCGGCCACGGTTCCGGCCAAGCTTGTTTCGATAATGGTTCAAGATACTTCAAATGTCATCGTTGCCCCTCATGTGTATCGGCTGTTCATTGCCTGGAAAGCCGCGACCGGTTCGTTCGCGTCGTATCGGATCCATCGTTCAACGTCGCTTGCCAACCCCGAAAATTGGGACGAGGTCGGCTCGGTTAGTGCGCAGGCGACAAACTATTTTCTTGATGCGAGTGTTGTTGAGAACGGAAATTATTATTATTACGTTGACACCATTGACGCGGGCGGCAGTGTTTCCTTCCGGTCGCTTATCGTGAACGGCATCGCCGATGGCGCGCAGTCGGGCGGCGAGGGCGGCGGGGGCATCGGTCCGGCACCGGCGATCACAAACGTTTCTTTTGGCACGCCATCCTCAACCGCGGCCACAATAACATGGGACACGGATACGCTTTCCAATTCCGTCGTCCAATATTCAACCTCACCCTCAACCTTTACGACCACCGTGACCGTTGGTGCGCTTGTGAATAACGATGCCGGCGTGGGGAACCACCG
>CAIQCM010000073.1 GCA_903870305.1 uncultured bacterium | reverse complement strand
TTTGGCGCCAAGATCGATATCGATGACATTGATTTTGAAACGGGGGGAGGGGCCACCAACAACGCCGTCACTTTCACGCGCCTCGGCAAGCTGCGGACCGCGGCTGTCGCGCGTATCGGCGCCGACGCAAGCGGCGAAGAGATCGTTTCAACCTTGAAACGCGACCGCGTGAACACCGCTTTTTTCCAGCGCGCTAAAGATGAGAAAACCGGCTATTCGGTCATTCTGCTTTCAAAGGAAGCCGAACGCACCATTTTAACCTTTCGCGGCGCCTCCGCCGAACTGGATGCCGGTTTGATTGATTGGCACAAAATGAACGCGCGGCTTTTCCATGTTTCCAGCTTGGGCGGCGACATCGATCTTTTGAGAAAGATCATCGCGCGAGCAAAAAAGATCGGCGCTGAGGTTTGCCTCAACCCCGGCGGCAACGAACTTAAACAAGGCCGCTCGGCGCTCGCACCCTTGCTCGCCAAACTCGACATCGTTTTCCTTAACCGCGAAGAAGCCGCGACGCTGACCGGAAAAAAAGACGCCGACCTCGCTGGAATTATCGGCGGCATGCGCAAGCTCACCGCCCATTCGGTGATCACCGACGGCCCGGCTGGCGCCTATGCCGTCACGGCGCACGAGATGTTGTACGCGCCGATCATTCCGGTTAAAAAGATCAACTTGACCGGCGCCGGCGACGCTTTCGGCTCGGCCTACGCCGCCGCGATGTTGAAACACAATGACATAAGGATCGCCCTCGCCGTCGGCACGGCCAACGCCACCGGCGTGGTCCAGCACATGGGCGCCAAGGTCGGGATCTTGAACAAATGGCCAGCGCCGCAATGCCTCGCCCGCGTCAAAATTAAAAAAATGAATTACTAATTATTCCTTACTAATTTACGAATGACGCGAATATTACGAATAACCACCGCCATCTATTCGTAAATTAGTAAAAAATTCGTTTATTCGTAAGACAAAACTATGAAGATCTACATCACGCGAAACATCCCCGCTTCCGGCATTAACCTGCTTAAAGCGGCCGGCCACGAAGTGGTCGTCAATCCCGACGACCATATTCACACCAAAGAAGAACTGATTGCCGTTCTCAAACAAGAAAAACCCGACGCCGTTCTCTCGCTCCTTACCGACAAAATTGACGGCGAGGTCATGGATTCGGCGCCGACCGTGAAGATCTACGCCAACTATGCCGTTGGTTTTGACAACTTCGACCGCGAAGCGGCCAAACGCCGAAATATTTTACTCTCGAACACGCCGTCCGAGCTGCTTTCCGACTCGGTGGCCGAACATACTTTCGCGCTCATGCTCGCGCTTGCGCACCGCATCGTCGAAGCCGACAACTTCACCCGCTCCGGCCGCTACAAGGGCTGGGCGCCGTTCCTCTTCCTTGGAACATTGCTCAAGGGCAAGACACTCGGCGTGATCGGACTCGGCCGCATCGGCGCCGATGTCGCCAAACACGCAACGGGAATTGGCATGAAGACCGTTTATTTTGACACCAAAACCAATCCCGATCTCGAGCAGCAGATCGGCGCGCGATTTTTGTCGATTGAAGACCTTCTTAAGGAGAGTGATGTTGTTTCCGTCCATGTGCCGCTTAACGACGGCACCAAGCACCTTCTTTCAACCAAGCAATTCAACATGATGAAGCCGTCCGCGTTACTCATCAACACGGCGCGCGGTCCGGTGGTCGATGAAAAAGCCGTGCTCCAAGCGCTCACCGACAAAAAGTTGAACGGTTTCGCCTGCGACGTCTTCGAATGCGAGCCGTCGATCGATTGCGACCCGTCCGACCACCTCGAATTAAAGGCCCTGACCAATGTGATCATGACGCCGCACATCGCCTCCGCCACGATCGAGGCGCGCGAAGACATGTCCCGCATGGCCGCCGAAAATATCTTGGCCGTCCTGTCCGGAAAAACTCCCCCCAACCAAATTAACTAATCGGGAAGCGCTTCGTATAACCATACGGCGCTAACCAACAACGATATGAATAATTTTTTAAAAAACAAGAACAACCGGATCATCATCTGGGTTGTGGCTCTGGTCGCCGTCGCGCTTTTCTTTTGGCTCACATGGCCAAAATCGGATGTTGAAACGCAACCCGCGGCCAATACCAACAGCGCGGTTCAGACCGGCAACACCAATACCGTTATTAACGCCAACGTGCCAAAGACAAAAACACCGGTCATAAAACCCGCTGCCAAGCCGGTAAGTTTTGTCGAAAAGAAAACCCCGCACTTTGTCGCGGCAACGATTGCCAATAACGCCACGCTTACCCAGGTGCCGCTCAATTTAACGATCAAATTCAACGCCTTAGTTCTCAAAACCAGCCAATCGGTGATCATGGTCAAGAAAAATGACATCACCTCGGTCACGCTTAACCCATCGTCGATCCAAGGGGACAACATGACCGTTAAACTCAATCCGGACGTCACCGACGGCGACTACTACGTCTACTACGTCGCCTGCTTCGCCGACGCCGCCTGCTCCGACGGCCGCTTCGGGTATCATTTAAAGCTTCCGTAAGATAAAAAAGGGAGCCCATGCGGCGTGCGCACGGGCTCTTTTTTGTTTCGTCTCGTTCTTGTTGCCACTATCGAACGGCGAGCGTTTCGCCGGCGAACACCAGATGTTTTGGGAGGATGTTGACCTGCTTCTTTTCAGTACTAGTGATGTGACCGGCTTCAATCGCCGGCATCCCAAGACGCTCCGCGATATCCAAAACTTCGGCAACATCATCATCCGGAACATAAAGTGCAAAACCAGCGCCCATATTGAGGTTACCATACGCCTCTTTGTCGCTCACCGGTCCATGCTCTTGAATGAAGTCAAAAATCGGAAGTTGCGGCGGCAAGGTGTCGATGTTGTACGAAAAGTTGCCGTTCGCGCGCATGAGCTTGCGCCAGCCATGACCTGTGATATTCACGGCGTAGTGGATGTCTACGCCTGCCTCAATGCAGTCCTCGACCAATCCGACGTAGATTAGCGTCGGGTCGAGCAGCGCCTCACCATAGCGCCGGCCATCGCGCATCTTGGTCACGTATCCTTCGGAAAGCTTCTCCTCGGCAATCTTACGTGCCAGGGTGAGGCCATTCGCATGGATCCCCGAACTCGGAATCAAAACAATGATATCGCCGTCCTGTATGTCACAGCGGATCAATCGATCTTTGGGCTTCACGATGCCCATAGCCGAGCCGGAGAGCACGACCGCGTCGGGAACGACCACGCCTTTAAGCGTCGGTGTTTCCCCGCCGCCCCAAGTGCAACGAGCAAAGTCGCAGGCGCGCTTCCATCCAGACACGAGGTCACGCACGCGCTTTTCGTCGTTGAACCAATCGGAGTTGCCGACCGCCAGATGCATGGCCACCGAAACCGGCAGGGCGCCGAGGGTAATCATATCGTTCACGATCATGGCGACCGTGTCTTGCGCGACATGGTCGTAGAACGACTGGTTGGTGAGGAGATACATGGCGTCGGCGACCAAGTTTTTAGTGCCGAGCCCTTCCTCGACATGAGCCATGTAGCTGTCGGGTGTTTCGACGAGATAGACACTCTCGCCACGGCTCATCGCCACGTCCTTGAGCCAAAGGCGCTCGATGTTGCGGGCTGTTTCGCGAGCCGCCTCTTGTGCCATGCGCTTGAACGGATCCATCGTGTCGTAGCTTACGCCGGTGCCGGCATAGGTCATGGGTTGGGTCATGTTGATACCTCGCTAAAATGAACGATTGGCCGGACCATCCGACCAAAACCGCGACAACCTTAACAAAATGCACACTTTTTTGCAAATATATAATTATTTATCCGGTACGAATTTTATCGAAAGCGAATTAACGCAATGCCGCGTGTCCTTCGCGGTCATTTGCTCTCCCAAAAACACATGCCCCAAATGCGCGCCGCAGTTGGCGCATTCTATTTCGGTTCGCTGTCCGTCCGCATCCGGCAAACGTTTCACCGCGCCGGGAATTTCATCATCAAAACTCGGCCACCCGCAATGCGCATCAAACTTGTCTTTCGACCGGTAGAGCGGCGCGTTGCAACGGCGACAAATGTACGTCCCGTTCGCAAAGTAGTTATCGTATTCCCCAATAAACGGCGCCTCAGTTCCCTTTCCCACGATCACCGCTTCTTCCTCGGGCGTGAGTGTGTTGTAGGTGGGCATAGTTGAGAGCTATTTTATTTTAATGAAGAAATCACCAGATCGGCATTCGAACCTTTAATTACTTTTCCTAGGTGTGGCAGAAATTTATCCTGATATGCTTTGAATTGTTTCCGATCGGTTGGTGTGATCGTTCCTTTCTTTTGCAGTTCTATCTCAAAAATTCTTCCTACTTTTTTTACGTTATCAATATGGAATACCGTATTTGCCCTTCTCCAAATTTCTCGTTTTTTATTTACAACTACCTTAACACCTAAAGCACTGCACAAAAAAGGCAGCAGTTCACGATCGCGCACTTTATAAAGTTTTATCTTAGCAACCGCACCTTTGGCTTTAGAAAAATCCGGTCGCTCATAATACACCAGCACTTGCTTCTTCCCTTCAATGCGCAATTTTAATCTAGCTCCGTCGCGAGAAAGTTCAAAAAAATAATCCGTTTGTTTTATAGATGTTTCCTTTTTAGCTCCGATTTCTTTCAACACCTCTCTAATTTTGTCGAAATCAGAACAAAAATGTTTTAGTTCGATGTTTGTCTTATTCATAACAAATCAGCGGAATTAACTCACGATCTCAATTCCTCCAAATACCGCCGAACCTTTGAGGTTCAAGGTGACGGCGCCCTCGCCGGGTTGGACGCGGTTGTCGTAGCCGCCGAAGACGGCGGATCCTTGGATATTTACTTTCCAGTCCTTGGGAACGATCAGTTTTAGACCGGCAAAGACGGTTTTGATGGTTAGTTCAATCTCTTTGGCTTGAGTTTTAACTCCCGATAGGTCGATCACGCCGCCGGCGAAGACCATTTTTACCATTCCGCCTTTAAAGTTCTCCGACTTAACAACCCTGTTGATCGGGCTGAAGATAACGATCTCGTTCAAAAAATCTTCCTGACTCACGGTCGCAACGTTCATGTCGTTCCAATGTCCCCAATGCTGGCGGCGGCCGGTGAGGATGCGCACGCCGATGAGGATAATGACGAGCGCGAAGAAGAAACGAAAAAGATCAAAACCCAGAAAGGCGCTCAGGCCCCAAAGAATTAATAGCGTGCCGACAATGATTCTTCCCATAATTATTTATTTTGCGTTAATAATATCTACCGGTTGCCATGGCCATTTCGCGAATATGATTAATGGCGAGTTGATACTGGTCAAGCCGTACCAAACGATAAAGGCGATGATCGCCAAGGCAAGCAAAAAATATACAGCACGGCCTACGGCGCTCCGGCCCAATACGATCTTTAAACCGATCAAAACAAGAATGGCCGGCCAAAAGACAGATATGGATTTCCATATAACCCAAGAAACGACTCCTGTATAATTCAAGAACAAAATGACGCCGACGGCAATTAAAACCAGGCCAAAAACTCCGCCGCCGCAGTGGCAACGGTCGTGGCGTCCACACATACACCGGCGCGTTTTTTCCCGAGGTTCAACCTCGGGATTATTACCGACTTCCTCGCCAAAGACCGTGACGTGGGGTTCGGATTTTGTATTTTCCGTATTGGAATTTTCCATAGTTCGATATTATATCAATAACTAGCGGAAAAAATCAAGTGCCGTCGATCGATTTATTTTTTGGCAAAAGACATTTTTGAGGCGGTGCGTAGGTGTTCATAACCCATTTTACATATAACCCGTTTAGGAATATGTTAATTGACTGCCAGATGTTTTGGCAGAAATAGGAGTAAAAATGCTTAATGATGAAGTTTTGGCAGCTATTGCGTCGGCCAGAAAATCGGGGTCTTTCAAATTCAGAATTGTCTTCACAATGGAGTCCGAGATAAGCCAGGTCCGAACTTTTGTCGTCATGCTCAATAGCGGCGCCGTTTCGGTCGATGATGCTACAACAATGAAACTGCGGCTGGTTGCCATTACGCGGAGATGGCAGGAAGATACCGACCGTGTTGTCATCGTGGAAATTTGCAATGAGTTCGACGAGAACGAATTCGTTGCAAAGTTTAGACACGCTATCGAGAACATCGAGGCGATCCCTGTGACTTCTTGTCCGACCGGCAAACACAAAAAACATGATGGTGCCATGACTCCCAAGACGGCGATCAGGAGAGCATTTGACGATAAGGGTGAGTGCGAACTTAGGGTCATCATTCCCAAAGCCACCGGCACCGATCTATCGTTCTTTATGGCTTTGGTCAAGCAGGGCAGCATCACATTTACCGATCAACGTGAACGACTGGTTTTTGAGGACGCGGCGAGGCATAACGATTGGGCGCTGGGCGGGAGGTTTTCCGCCGACGTTTCCATCAAAAAAGAAAAGATGCACGAACACCAATGCCGTCGTATCTTGGACGGAGCGCACGCCAAATTATTGCCAGGGAATATCAAGATCGTGCGATAACGCGGCGAAGACAAAGCGATGAGCCCCGATGACGCGTGCGTCCGGGGCTCTTTTTTTACCAACCCTCCGCCTGTATCTATTAATACGGATCGGGAGTATGATTAACCTACCAAGCAAATTAACATTTTTTATTCATTAACACTTTCATTATGCTTTGGACAATCATCGCAATTCTCGTCGTGCTCTGGCTTTTGGGCGTTCTCACCTCATTCACCTTCGGCGGCCTGATCCACCTCCTCTTGGTGATCGCGCTTATCGTACTGATCATCAAGCTCATCAAAAAGGCCTGATCGGCGACATCAAACAAAATGCAAAAATCTCTCCGCACGGCGGGGTGATTTTTTTATGTTTCACTTTTGCGTCGGCCGTCCTAAAAATGAAACCTCCCCGAGATTGAATCTCGGGAAATATCTTTCTCTCGAAAAAATTCATTACATTTCGATCAAGACGATTGTGAAGCGATATAAAATATTTTTTCGTGTTATTTCTTTGCGAACGATCGCAATACTTCAACCAGCGAAGAAACGATAAAAAGGACCTGTAGGGTGATAAAGATCGGATCATGGATACTGATGCTGTAGACCAACATCATTACACCACCAATGGCGGCCAAAATTCCACGACGACGGCTGTCTTTGATCCAAACGGCATAGGTCAATGTAATAAGACCAAGGACACCAAAAACTATATTCAAGTATGTGATCATATTATTTCAACTCTGCTGGCGGCATATATATTTTTCCGTTCTTATAATTATTGATCGTCAATTCCGTGCCTTCAAAAATATTTGAGGGCAGGCCGTTAAAATCGAACCAAGCCCACTCTTTGCATTTGCGCGGTTCCATAACCCGCGGCTCGCCACCCCGATAAACAGCTTTCACGCCAAGATTTAAATAGTGCTTTTGGTCAGTCTTTATGTATCGCATTTCATCGGCAACGGAGATAAGTTCAAACTCGTTAATAAGCAGGCCGGTTTCTTCCTCGACTTCGCGTTTGGCTGTTTCAAATACCGTTTCGCCGAATTCAAGATGCCCGCCGGGAAAGGCCCATTCCCCGGCTCCGTGCGAACCTTGACGCAAGCCGAGCAAAATCTTGCCTTCGTTGTTTTGGATCATTATGCCGACCCCGACGCGTGGCCGTTGTACCGTTCCGTTTGCATTTTTTTCCATAAAAGTTAATTGGCTATTTCTAATAAAGCATCAAGCGCTGATGGCAATTCCTTTATACCTGAACTTCCCGAAAAATGCTCTTTACCGTGTTCAACGATGATTTTAGCGCCCAAACTGCTTTCAAAAATCTTTGCATCGGAAAACGGCACAAGCGGGTCGTTATCGGAAAATATACCAATGAATCTATTCGTGTGTTCTTTTACCTTATCCCAATTTATTAAGGTTTCGATCCAGGGCCTGGAAATGTTTTTGTCTTCTTCATCTTCGTTGGCATTATCACTTAAATTAACCCAGCCAGCCAAAAATACCGCGCCTCCGATCTTTATTTCTTTGGGCAATGACTCCAGATAGCGCAAGATCGTTTGCGCGCCGATCGAGTGGCCGAAGAAAAAAGTATTTTCATCAGGAACGCCGACTTGGTCTTTGAGATATTCAACCCATGTTTCTATCTTTGGGCGAAGCGGATCCGGCATTCGCGGATTAAAAACCTCAAAGCCGCGATTTTGTAAGTTCTTTTTCAGCCACGAAAAAATACCTTCTTCCGGATAACCGTCCCAGCCATGGATGATGAAAACACGCTTGGACATAAATTTATTTCACCAATCCGATCGCAAAAAGCAACAAGACCAGCGCGCCGAGCGCGATGCGGTAAATGCCAAAATTCTTGAAGCTGTGCTTTTGGATGTAGTTCATGAAGAACTTGATGACAGCAAGAGCGACGAAAAATGAAACGACGAAGCCGACGGCGAGGATGGCGGTTTCGGCGCCAGTGATGTGGCTTTTGTATTTCAACAAACTGTAAGCCGAGGCGGCGACCATTGTCGGAATCGCGAGAAAAAAGGAAAACTCGGCAGCGACGACGCGCGACGCGCCCAAAAGCATGGCGCCGATGATGGTGGCGGCCGAGCGCGAGGTGCCCGGGATCATGGCGAGACACTGGATCAAGCCGATGCCGAGCGCGGTTTTATAACCTATTGCTTTGATCGAATTGATCGTCGCTTCCTTCTTACGACTTTCGAGACAAATCAAGACAATACCGCCGACAATAAGCATGACCGCAACGGTGAGCGGATTGAAAAATTTTTCCTCGATCTTATTTGCAAGTAGAGCGCCTATCACGATCGCCGGCAAAACGCCGACGATTGTCTTCGACCAAACCGACCAAATTTCCTTGTTCTTCTCTTTATCCTTGCCAAACGGCCAAAGACGATTCCAAAAAAACACGACGACCGACAGGATCGCCCCGAGCTGGATCACGATATCAAAAAGCTTTGTAAAATCCGCGTCAAACGATATCCATTGGTTAACAATAATCAAATGCCCCGTCGACGAAATAGGCAAAAACTCTGTGATTCCTTCGACAATTCCGAGGATGATTGATTTGAGAAGATCGAAAAACATATCTATTTAGGTAATTTACTATAAAGAAATGGCGTTAAAAAAGGTTTTAATTTTTTCTTTTGGGCAACGGTTAAATATTTAAAACCCTTAATACTTTTAAGACAGTTCTTGGATTCGCACAAACAATCAAAATCGCCGCCAAAACGCTTTATGTCGAATTCTGTCGTATTATAGTTAAACGTTATTTCCTGGTTTTTATAAATATCTTTTATTGCGGTAAACTTTCGTTTAGTAGTATCGGCCGTCGTGTTTGGTGAGCAGCTATGATTAACAAAATCCTCCGCGACAAGATACTTCGTATCAATAAATTTATTTTCTGATACTTGAATCGCCTCGGGCGTTGCAATTGAGACATCGACCAACTTCCCTCTAAGAGGAAGAACCGTATCCCCTTTTTTAAAATTCTTATTTGCCAATAAGCCCAACCCCTTACCCCAAATGTAAACAATTTTAAAAGACTTGGGAGTTTTTAAATCAAATAACTCGTTTCGCTGTTTAATTAACATACAACACCCAAACCTTATCAAATTATCGATTTTTATACAAAAAACGAAGGGTTACGCCCCTTCCGTCTGCGACCAATATGCCACTGGGCCGAATAAATAACTAGAGACAATCCGTATAACAAAACCCCTTAGCTCTGAAGTCTAAGGGGGCGGGGCGGTAGTTCGCTGGGCAAACTAAGAGTCAACAGACCTTGATTGATCGTAGGCCCATCTCAAAAGCGACTTCGGTATTGGACAGAGACCGCTAACGAGGACGAACAGTACGAACATGGGAGGAAACCACTCAGAAGTTATAGTTCTCCCAGTTAAGAATAGTATGACCAACCCTATAACCGCCGTTATACCTCCAGCATAAAGGAACATCGCAATGATGCAAACCCTCAACACTCGGGGTGAAATGGACATTCTTTTGACTTGAGCCACGACGACCTCCTCTCGGTGAACCGAGAAATGTGGTGAAATTAACGAACGACGAAACGATTCTGACTTTAATTTTTTTATTAAAAGCTAACACCTCCACGCTTTTAATAAATAACTTATACACGATTTTGACGCTTTTGTCAATAATCACCAACGATTATTGACCCAACTCCATTTTCGCACGAAAAATTTTTCAATTACAAAAACAACCTCGTTTTGAGGTTGTTTTTGGTGGACCGTAGCGGGCTCGAACCGCTGACCTCCTCGTTGCAAACGAGGCGCTCTACCAGCTGAGCTAACGGCCCGGAAATTTTTCACAA
>CAIQCM010000072.1 GCA_903870305.1 uncultured bacterium | reverse complement strand
GACCACTTTTTCTCGTTCCGGGTCTTGACGCCAAGCGCATGCTTGCCCCAGGGCGTCTTCGGATACTTCATACCGATCGAGTTGCGGCCTTCGCCGCCGCCGTGCGGGTGGTCGACCGGGTTCATCACTTTGCCGCGAACGCGCGGGCGGAAACCCTTGTGGCGCATGCGTCCGGCTTTTCCCAAACGGATGAGACGATGCTCGGCGTTTCCCACCATGCCGACCGTCGCGCAGGACTCCTTGGCGACGAGGCGCGATTCGCCCGACGGCAACTTGATCTGCGCATAGCGGCCTTCAACGCCCAAGAGCTGGGCGCCGATCCCGGCCGAGCGAACCAATTCCGAGCCGCTCCCCGGCGAAAGTTCAACAGCGTGGATGTTCATGCCGACCGGCACGAACTCCAGCGGCATGCGGTTCCCCGCTTTCGCTTCGATCTTATTGCGCGAAGAAACAAGCACGTCCCCCACCTTAACGCCTTCGGGGGCGAGGATATAGGCCTTGGGGCTTTTGGCAAACTCAAGGAGCGCGATGCGCGCGGTACGGTTTGGGTCGTATTCAATCGCGATCACCTTGGCCGCTTCGTCGTACTGGCCGCGGCGCCAATCAATGATGCGGTAGTAGCGCTTGGCGCCGCCGCCGCGGTGGCGGGTCGTGATCTTACCCTGGTTGTTGCGCCCGGCCATGCTCTTTTTAATTTCCAAAAGCGCCTTCTCCGGCTGTTTGTCGGTCAGGTCGGCGCGGCTTGCTACCGAGGCGTGGCGGCGCGAATTGATGGTGGACTTGTACTGTCTGATAGCCATATTAGTAGGTAATGCTCTCGCCTTCCTTAACGGTCACGTAGGCCTTGCGCCAATCGCTGCGCTTCCCGAGGACGCGTCCGGAGCGGACGTATTTGCCGAAGACATTCACGATGTTGACGTTCGTGACGTGGACGCGATAGTGCTTTTCAACCGCTTTTTTGATCTCAACCTTGTTAGCGCGAGCGGCCACGACAAAAGCGTACTGATGTTCCTTCTCGAGACGCGCGGTCTTTTCGGACACGATCGGACGAACCAAGACGCGATGAGCGATCGAGTCCGCGGGCGGCGCGACCTTCGCGATAGCCGGTTGTTCAACCGACTTTTGCTCGACTTTCGCCGAAGCAGCCGCGGCCTTTTTGGCCTTCGGTTCTTTTTTGGTCTCGTCAATTTTCTTTCCGCCCTTAAGGCGATCAAAGAATGCCATATTATGAAAGCGCTTTGGTTAATGCCGCAACACCATCAACAGTGATGATCAAGAATCGATTCTTCATGATGTCGACAATGTTAAGCGAGTCGGTCTTTGACACGGTGACGATCTTAAGGTTGGCCGCCGACTTCCAGATGCGCTCGGTGAGTGTGGGGAGAGCGATGAGCGTTTTGCGCCCGTCGGTCGGAAGATTCTTAAGGAGCGCGGCAACGGCCTTGGTCTTGTATTCCTTAAGGTCCAATGCGGAGAGCACAAGGATCTCGTGCGCGGCCGCTTTGTCGGAGAGCACCATGCGGAGCGCCGCCTGCTTGGCCTTCTTGTTGACCTTCTTATTCCAAACGCGGCCCAAGCGCGGTCCGAAGACGACGCCGCCGCCCTTCCAGATTGGTGAGCGTATCGAACCATGGCGCGAACGGCCGGTGTGCTTTTGCTTCCAGGGCTTTTTGCCGCCGCCCCTGACGTCGGCGCGGGTCTTGGTGTTGGCGATCGTTTCGCGAGCGTTCGATTCCTGCGCCACGACGATCTCGTGGATCAGCGCCTTGTTCGCCTTGACGCCGAAAACCTTCGACTCGAGCTTTTGCTCGCCGGACAATGTTCCATCCTGGTTGTAGATCTTGGCGGTAAGGTTTGCCATATTACTTTGCTTTGGTCCAAGAATCGTCGCCCGAAAGCTTCAGGATAACGAGCGAACCGTACGCGCCCGGAACGGCGCCTTTGACGGCGATCTCATGCTTGGCTTCGTCAATTTCCATGACCTCCAAATTCTTAACGGTGACGCGCTCGTCGCCCATATGTCCGCCCATGCGCGTGCCTTTGATAACGTGCTGATTGCCGCCGGCGCCGATCGAACCCGGCATGCGCGCGTTGTCCTTGTGGCCGTGCGTGCGCGGTCCGCCGGCAAAATGATGGCGCTTCACCACACCTTGAAAGCCCTTGCCTTTGGAGAGCCCGACGACATCGACGAACTCGCCCAAGGCGAACTGGGTAACTTTAAGTTCGGCGCCGCGTTCGAACCCGGTCAGGTCGCGAACTTCGCGCATGGTTTCCACCGCCGGCAGATCCTTAAGGTGTCCGGCTATCGGCTTATTCTGCTTTTTGTGCGTGCCGATCCCGAGTTGCACCGCGGTATAACCGTCCTGCTCCGGCGTGCGCAAGGCGGTGACCGTGTTGGGGGTCGCGGAGATCACGGTAACCGGAACAACGGTACCGTCCGCACGGAACCGCTGCGACATGCCGATCTTTTTTCCAAGTAAAAATTTCATTGTCGTTTCGTTGCCTTTTCTTAATGCAAAAGGCCAGAGGCGGTTGGGCAAATGGCACGTGGCTTGTGGCAAATAGCTCGTAGTAAATGGTTTATTTTCCATTTACCACATGCTATTTGCTACGTGCCATATGCTATTTGCCAAACCCCCTCTAGCCCCACTCAATCTCGAGTTAGGCAATATTTTACTTAATCAATTAACACCTCTTTGGCTTTGGCGGCGCTTGCGAAGGTTATCCCCTGTCTCATCTGCTGAACTCGGGAGCTTTC
>CAIQCM010000071.1 GCA_903870305.1 uncultured bacterium | reverse complement strand
CGGTATTTTTTATATGCTAACCTCTCGCGGTTTTCTAAAAGCCAAAATTGCAAAAAGAATAAAGCCCAAAAGCGAGCCGGCCGCGGCAATGGCAAAGGCGGCTTCGGGCGCGACCTTGTCCCAAATTTTTCCGAGTCCAAATCCGCCAATGATAACCGCGACGCCCGTTAAGGTATAGAAGATGCCGAAAGCCGTGCCGCGGGAACCCGGCTCAACAAGGTCGGAAATAAACGCGCGGCCCGAGCCCTCGGTGAGCGCGTAAAAAAGTCCGTAGCAGGCGAAGAGAACGAGCGCGAAAGAAAGCGACGGGTCGCGGCTAAAACCGAATTCAACGCCGGCGAGCACGAGCCAGCCCGCGGCAATAAGCGGCAATTTTCCTATCTTATCGCTCCAAACGCCGATCGGGTACGAAGCGGCCGCATAGACAAGAGTGAAACCGGCGAAGAGGACCGGCGCCCAGGCAATGGGAATGCCAATGCTCGACGAACGCAGAAGGAAGAGCGAATCGTTCACCTTGGTAAGCATGGCCACCGTCATGCCGATCGTAAAGATCCAGAATTTCCAAGATAATCCCGGTTTGGAAATTGGTTCTTGGTTCTTGGTTGTTATCGCTTTTGGTTCGCGCACGCCAAAAATGATCAATCCGAGCGCGACGGCGCCGGGGATGGCGGTGAGCGCGAAGATCGTTCGATAGGCGTGTAATGACGGGGTGAGCGCGAACAAGATAGCCGCGGCGGCGAGCGGCCCCAGCACCGATCCGGCCGTGTCGATCATGCGATGAAAGCCGAAAGCGCGGCCGCTCGCGCCCACGAGCGCCGAATCGGCGACGAGCGCGTCGCGCGGCGCGTCTTTGGAACCCTTGCCGACGCCGTCAACGAGCCGCAGGACGGCGACCGGCATAAAACTTCCGGCGACGGCAAGAAGCGGCCGCGAGATCGACGAAAGGGCGTAGCCGGTTAAAATGAAAAATTTGCGGTTTTTAAAACGGTCGCTCAAAACGCCGGAAACAAAACGAAAGATGCTGGTTGATCCCTGGAGCAAGCCGTCAATTAAACCAATGCCGGCGCCGCTTACCCCGATAAGCGCAAGATACGCCGGAAGCGCCGGCGTGATCATGTCTTGTCCAAATCCCGAGGCGAGCGCCACAAAGGCGACGATGATGATATTGCGCGGGATCTTGGGGCGGGGAGTTTCCATAGTGAGAAATTATATCATAGATTACAGCTCGCCGAATATCTAATATCTAATGTCTAATATCTAATCCGTTACTGCTTGACCCCGCACCTTGAGGACACTTTTTAACCCGAGCGCTGCTGATTATTCAGTTTTGCCGTTACCACTCATCAATTAATCGAAAATTGATTTACGCCGCAGTGTCCTCAAGGTGCGGGGTTGACGGCCGGGGCGGTTTTTGTTAAGATCCAAACTTGTTTAGCTTGTCTAAATAATATTCAAAATATGACCAAGAACAAAGGGTCGGCCGAACTTGCCCTGCTTATCATGAACGCGGGGCGGCTGCTGCACCAAAAATTGCATGAGTCCGGGGGCGAGGTGTCCATGCTTCATTTTAAGATCATGTGTTTTGTCGGCGAACGAGGTCCGACGGCCATGAAGGATCTGGCCGTTTTCCTCGGGATAACGGCGCCATCCGCGACTGTGCTCGTCGATCGGCTGGTGCGTTCGGGCGAACTCACGCGTGTCGCAAGCCGGGGCGATCGGCGGTCGGTGAGCGTCAAATTGACGCCGCGCGGGAAGCGCACCGTCCGGCGCGACCGCAAGGAACTGGTCGGCAGAATGAGTTCGATCCTGTCCTGCATCTCAAACGACGAAGCGAACAAATTGTCCTCCATTCTTAAGAATCTTTTGAAGAAATAATCTTATGAAAAAATCCAACAATACTATTTTCATCATCGTTTCGGTCGCGGTGGCGGCGGCACTGGTCGTCGTCGGATATTTTTTCCTTGGCGCCAAGAAAACAACGTCCGCTTCGACGATCGTCGCCGCGCCGACGGACTTGACGCAAACGGTGAATGTGTTGGGCAAAGTTAAGGCGGCCTCCGAGGTTGACTTGTCCTTTGAGCGCGCCGGGCGCGTCGTGCGCGTTCCGGTCGCTTCCGGCGATGTCGTAAAACGCGGCGCGCTGCTCGCCGCGCTCGACGCGAATGATGCCAACGCCGCTGTAGAACAGGCCAATGCCGCGCTCTCAGCCGCGCAGATCGCACTTGAAAAAATGAAACGTCCGCCCGAAGCGATCGACCTGCTT
>CAIQCM010000070.1 GCA_903870305.1 uncultured bacterium | reverse complement strand
GGCGAGGAAGGTGGAGCGCAATATAATTGCCGCGAGCCGCAACACATTGCCCGCGGTCAAATATTATATGGACATTGACGGCAACCTGCAGCTGGAAGAAACCATGCCGCGCGTCATTCTTGGCGTGGATCGCCAAACAACACTCCGGCTGCGCAACGCCGTTTTGGAAAATCCGGGATCTCTTGATGATGACGAGACGGTGAAACGCCTGATCGCGCAAATGATCGGACAGTTGGAATTCACTTATCATGTCGCAAAACCCGGCTCAAAGGTTCAAATGAAATACGCCCGCGCCCTTCAATGCCTTGAAGAAATGTGTAATGAAAAAGGTCTGGAACTGGACGAGCTAGGGCAGGCCTTTAAGGACGATGGTCTGGTGAATCCGCATCGGTTTGTCTCGCGCGTTCAATAGAACCCATATCAAAAGTCCCGCCGATGGCGGGACTTTTTTAGTAGTTCAGATTTATATTGATCGTCGCGCTCGCATTGTCGTCGATGTCGTCGTAGGCGGTGGCGGTAAGCGAATGGAAGCCGCGGGTGATTGAATCCGGAATGGTCGCGTTAAGCGCAAAGCCCGGATTACTCGACGACGACCCGAGCGCGATGCCGTCGATGGCGTAGTCAACGCGCCGCACGCCGCGCGATGATGAGGCGTTCACTTGGAGCGCCATGCTGCGTGACGAAACCGTCGAACCGTCAGAGGGGGTTGTCCAATTCACGGTTGGCTGGTTCCCCGGCACATGGATGTCGTCATATTCGGTCGGCGCTTTCTCCGCCACGATCCCCTTTGCGGTCGCCCAGCGAGCCACGGCGGCTTCCCACGGGGCGAACATCGGGTCGGCGTTGGGATCGGTCGGCACCGGTCCTCGCGGGTCGTCCTTGTTCACGTAATAAAGAATATCGTGCAGTTCGTTATAGGTTTTGTCGACGCGGTCGATGGCCGGGGTGAGGTCGGTGGCAAGCTTGCCGCTAATTTTATCGATCGTCACCTTGGTGCCGCCGGAGACGCCGCCGTCCAAGACCGGCTTGCCGGTCGTGATCGGTTGAGGCGGCGTGAACGCCTCGACCGGCTGGCTCTTGGTCACTGCGCGCATGTATTGATTCCAAATGGCCGAAGCCGAGGCCGAGGTTTTCATCGCTTTGTTGTTGTCGTTGCCGATCCACACGCCGGTCGCAATTGACGGGGTGTAGCCCATGGTGAGCCCGTCAATAGCGTCGTTGGTCGTGCCGGTCTTGGCCGCCACTTGGCGGTCGGGCAAGGTAAGATTATTCTTCTCGCCGAAAATGAAAGCGCGGCTGGCGTTGTCTTGGAGCACGTCGGTCAGGTTTCGCACCATCTCGGCGTCGGCGACGCGAACGCCGGATGAGGGTTGCCACTCTTGGAGGACGCTGCCTTTCGCGTCCGTCACTTTGAGGATAGAAGCGGTCGGATATTTTATTCCTTCGCTCGCATAGACGGCATAGGTGGCGGTGTGTTCGAGTAGCGGCACTTCGCCGGCGCCCAGCACCAGCGACAAGCCAAAGCGCGAACGATCCTTAAGCGTCGTGTATCCGAAAGCGTCGGCATTGTCGAGAACGTTGTTAATGCCCGCAAGGTACAGGGTTTTGACCGCCGGCGTATTGAGCGAGCCGTCGAGCGCTTGGCGCATGGTGACGGGGCCGTATTCTTTCAAATTGAAATTGTGCGGCGAGTACACCCCTTGCGGCGATTGCGGCGTCGGGAAGTCGGTGTTCACGTCGTAGAGAACGGTGTTGGGGGTGAAGCCCTTTTCAAAGGCGGTGAGGTAGACGAGCGGCTTGAATGACGAGCCGGGTTGGCGCGGCACGAGCGCCATGTTGATCGCGCCGCTGTCTTTGACGTCGAAATAATCGCGCGAGCCGACCATGGCCAGCACCTGTCCGGTCTTGGGGTCGATTGAAACGATCGCCGCGTTCGAGCCGCCGTTCTTCTCGACCCCCGCGATGTTGTCGGCGACCGCTTTTTCCGCGGCCTGCTGTTTATCCCAGTCCAGCGTGGTGATCACCTTG
This sequence comes from uncultured bacterium, assembly GCA_903870305.1. Taxonomy (GTDB): domain Bacteria; phylum Patescibacteriota; class Patescibacteriia; order CAIQCM01; family CAIQCM01; genus CAIQCM01. The sequence continues at coordinate 1,931 of CAIQCM010000070.1, read as the reverse complement.
AGTCCGCCGGAGTCGACGGCATCGTCGCCGTAGGCGGCGGCGAGCTGATCTTTGATATAGAAGACAAAGTGCGGCGCGGTTATTGATTCGCGCTTGGGCGCGATGCGTTTAAGGATATCGATCTTTTTGGTCGCCGCGGCCTGGTCGGGGGTGATGTATCCCTGCTCGGCCATGAGGTCGAGGATCAGTTTCCAGCGGCTAATGAGCGCGTCGGTGTGTGTGCCGTACGGTGAGTAGTAGGTGGTGCTTTGCGGAATGGCCGCGAGCAAGGCCGACTCGGCAAGGTCAAGGTCTTTGGCGTCTTTGCCAAAGAACGATTGGGAGGCCGCCTGGATCCCGTACGAGGTTGAGCCGTAAGGGATCTCGTTAAAATACATTTTTAAAATATCCGCCTTGCTGAAACGCGTTTCGATCTCCGAAGCGAGAATAAGTTCTTTGATCTTGCGCGTGTAAGATTTTTCATTGGTGAGGATCGCATTCTTTACAAGCTGTTGGGTGATCGTCGAGCCGCCCTGCGCCTTGCTGCCCGTTAGCACGTTCATGACGGCGGCGCGGATCATGCTGGTGAGGCGGTATCCCTTGTGCTGGTAAAAATATTTGTCCTCGACGGCGATGGTCGCGTCTTGGGCGTATTTGGAAATATCGGAAAGCTCGACAACGGTGCGATTTTGGTCGCTGTGGAACTCATAAAGCAGATGAGTGCCGGTGCGGTCGTAGATCTGCGTCGATTGATCGACCTTGCGCGAGATCAAATGGTTGGGGTCGGGCAGGTCGCGAAGCGTGGTCGCGAAAAAGATCGTGCCGACCACGGCAAAAATTCCGGCCAAAAGGAAAAATACGGCTAAGATGCCGGTAATGATCCGCTTAGTGCGGGTCTTTTTACGTTGAACGGGTTTTTGCGCGAAAAATAGTCGTCGGTCCATGGTGCTTGGTACTTCATTACTATCATTCTTTGGGGGTTTTGAATAGGTTTGGGCTGCCTGATGGCAGCCGTCTCGATTCTAATATGCGAATTGATACGAATATAACGAATACAATACAAATTCGTAACGTCATTAGTCATATTCGTATCAATTCGTATATTAGCATCGAGACAAAGCCGCCCGGCTAGGCGGCATTGACAGAAAAGCTGAAATATGGTATAAAAGGGCGTCGCCAATTAATTTCGGCGATTTTATTTATGAACAAATACAGCCAAAAATTAGCGTATATTTTGCTCCTTGGCTCTGTTCTCGTGAATCCGCACTCAACGCTTGCGGCCGACGCGACCGTCGATCCGGCCTTTAACGCTTCAATAATGAGCGCTCAAATGAGCGAAAGCAATGCCGTGGCGGTCAACGAGCTTGTCCCGGCCGGTCCGGCCGATGCGCGCTACACCACCTCGCGCATTGTGACGGCGTATTCTTCGACTCCGGACCAGTGCGACAGCACGCCGTTCATTACGGCGAACGGCACTCATGTGCATGACGGCATCATTGCCGCCAACTGGCTCAAGTTTGGCACGCGCGTGCGTATTCCCGAGATGTTCGGCGACAAGGTCTTCATCGTCGCCGACCGCATGAACCCGCGCTTCGACGACCGCGCCGACATCTGGATGAACGACCGCCAAAGCGCCATGAATTTCGGCTTGCGCCGTCTTACTATTGAAGTTTTGTAAATAATCGATACAATAATACCGCTTGGTAATGGCATATGGCCGCATGGCCAAGCGGTAAGGCGAGGGTCTGCAAAACCCTTATTGATCGGTTCGACTCCGATTGCGGCCTCCAAAAAACCTCCGTTTGTACGGAGGTTTTTTGATAATTTCAAAAACAGTGGTAATATGTTCCTAAGGTGCCTGAAAGCGGTAGGTAGGGCGGGTAGGGCATCCATGGTCCGAAACAAACATCCAGAAGTCACTCACCCGAACGCAAACACCGGACCGTCTGGGG
>CAIQCM010000069.1 GCA_903870305.1 uncultured bacterium | reverse complement strand
TCGCTCCTAGCGTATCTTATCTTGGGTGGTGCGTTCCTTTCCGTCCTCTTCGGCGGCTCGGCGGTTATTTGGGGTGTGGCGTTCTTCGTGGCCATGTCGCTCATTCTTTTGTTGCCGTTCCGCCGCATGGAAGGAATTGAGGCCTGGCTCACATGGCTTCTTATTGCCGCCGCCGTTGCGGTTGTCGCCATGGTCGCGCCGCATATTCGGCTTGAGAACCTGACACAGATCCATGTGTCAAGATGGTTCGTGCCGTACGGCGTAGTGTTCTTCTCGTTCGGCGGGCTTTCGGTGGTGCCGGACATTGTTGAGACCCTCGGTAAAAAAATGAAAAGCGTTGCCATTGCGGTCGTGTCGGGCACGGTTGCCTCCGTCGTCATTTCCGCGGCCTTCGGCATTGCGATCGCCGGCGCCACCGGTGGGGCCACCGCGCAAGACGCGATGGGCGCGCTTGTTCCCGTTGTCGGCCGCGCGATCGTCGCCCTTGGCGCCGTCTTCGGCCTTTTGGCCGTCGCCACCTCGTTTCTCACGATCGGCGAGAACGTCAAAGATCAGTTTCGCTTTGATTTCAAGCTTTCAAAGTTCGCGGCTTGGGCGACGGCCATCGGTTTGCCGCTTGCCGCTTACCTCCTGGGCGCGCGCGATTTCATCGGCGTCCTTGGTTTTGTCGGCGCGGTCTTTGGCGTGATCGATGGCGCGCTTATTGCGCTCATGGCCCGCAAGGTCATAAAGGGGCACTTGCGCGCATTCATAATTCCGCTTATGGTGGTGTTCGCAGCCGGTCTTATTTCTGAATTGATCGCCATCGCCAAATGAAACGCCAAACCATAAAAGCCCTTGTCATTGCCGTCGCTTTCGGAGCCGCTTTCGCCGCCTTCGGCCTTGTGGCGCCGCATCTTTGGAATTCGCCCGACGAAACGGCCGTGGCGTTCTTTGCAAACAATTTTGCCATGCTCGGCCGCCTTTCGTTTTTGGAGCCGTATAACATTATCGGCCATGATCTTATCCACCCCCGTTCGATCATCTCGATCGGGGCCAATCTCCTGCCCGGATCTTTCTATGGTTCGATATATTTTTTCGGCGCGTTAATAAAACTCGCCGGAGCTTCGGCGCTCGCTTGGGGAACGCCGGCGGCAAGCGCGCTCGCCTCGCTCGGCGTCTTTTTCTCGCTCCGAAAGATATACGACGGCCGCCGCGCGCTTATTGCGCAGATCTTGTTTCTGGCCAACCCGGCGGTTTGGTATTTCTCGAGCCGCGGACTTTTTCCGAACATGCTTTTTATCGACCTTGCCATTATCGGGGCGGCCATTTTGTATTTGCGGCCATGGGAGGCCTTTGCGCACGGCCGCGGCGTCGTTTGGCTGGAAACAATGATCGATGACGTGGTCGGACTCTTTATTTTGGGCGTAGCATTTTTGGTGCGGCCGGTCGAATTTATCTGGCTGGCGCCGCTTCTTGCAGTCATGTTGTGGTGCGGCCGCAAAAAATTAAATGCCCTGCGTCTCATAACCGGCGCTATTGTCACGCTCGCCTTTGTTGGGGTGTTTTTATATGTTAACGACATTCTTTACGGCGGTCCTTTAAGTTTCGGCTACACCGCCGGTGCGCTCGCTCCCGGCATTGCCACCGCGGCCGTGGGTGCTGCCTCGCGCTTGCCGGCCTTCATCTCATCGCCGCGGGCGTTCATTCTTCCTTTCGGCTTTCATCCGCATGCGGCGCTTACAAATCTTTGGAATTATGTCGTTGCCTTTGCGTGGTGGCTCCCGGCGCTTGCGGCGGTCGGTTTTTTGCTGACCAAAGAACGGGATACGCGCCGGCGCTTCAGCCGCGCTTTTTGGTGGACGGCGCTCGCGCTCGGGGTTTATTACGGCAGCGGAATATTCGTCGATTCGAGCGTCTCGCAATGGACGATCGGCTCGTCATACCTGCGGTATTTTTTGCCGGCCTCGGTCCTGCTTGTTCCGCTCGCCGCCGAAGGCGTGAGCCGCATGTCGATGAAGCGCAAGTGGGTCGCGCCGCTTACTATTGGCGTCTTTGTCGCCTTAAGCGCGTGGACGGTTTATTTTCGCTCGCCGGAATCGCTCTCGCCAATGCTCGCGACCCTGCGCCACTATGAAACGGTGAAATCTGCCGTGCTAAAAGAGGTAAAACCCAGCAGCGTGATCATTACCGAGCGCGACGACAAGGTCTTTTTTCCCGACCGGCGCGTGATCGTCGGTTTGCGCGACAAAACGGTTTTGGACACGCTTCATATTTTTGTACCCGGCGGGCTGTATTACTATGGCATCACTATTTCGGAGTCCGAACTTCCGGCGATCAACAAGGAGCTTGACGCGCGGCATTTGCAGCTCGGCCGATACATGACCTTTGGCAATGAGTCGCTCTACGGAATAACGACGATAGGGAAGTAATATCTAATACCTAATATCTAATACCTAATCCGGATTAGACATTAGATATTAGACATTAGATATTCGGTAATGAGGTATTTGAGACCAATAAGTATTTTTCTCGCAGCGGCTTCAGTTGTAGCTGTCCTGGTTTGGCTTGTCGCTGCAAATCTCGTTCCCTCGGGGGTGTTTGTCGAACATTGGCGTCCCGATTCGTCGAGCGCGCTTGTGGGCCCGATCGTTCCCGAGTCGCGCCTCCTGCCTTTGGGCATCGCCCCCGACGGCACGCCTTACCGTTCGCTCATCGAGGAGCCGGTTAATTTTGACGTGCGCCTGCCCTCGACCTGGGACACCGCGACCGTGAGCGTGAAGGTCGCGGGGGATCCGAAGATCGTCGAGCTGGGCGGTTTGGCTTCGCGCGAAACATGGACGAACGATCTGCGGCCGGGATCGAATTCGATCATCGATAACCTCGGCTGGACTGCGGTCGCCGGGAATGGTCTCACGCTCTACGAACGCCATCCGGATTTTAAGACCGTCGATGATTTTTTATCCAACCTGCCGACCGCCGGGGTGGCTGTTTATCGCGCCGATGTTTCGTCGCTTGTGAAGATCCCGGGGTATGCGCCGTCAAAAATAGCGCAAACTTACAGCACTGCGTTTCGCGGCGCCGCCTCGATCAAACTTTATCTTAAGAACGAGCCGCTGGACATTGCGTTCCGCGTTCAGGACGTGAACCGTCACGCCGGCGCCGACGGTTTTACCGCGACGGCGACGCTAAACGGCGCGATGGTTGCTCGCGCGACGCTTGCCGACGACGGCAATGACAGCTCCGACGGAAGACCTTCCGGGCTCCGCGATCTGCGGCTTTACACCGATAAAGCGATCACGGGCATCGTGCGCGTCGACCTCCCGGCTCCGGATGACATTATTTTCCGCGAGACAACGACCAAACAAAAGAAATTCGTTTTTTCGAGCCGCTTCTACGCCGCCGACAACGTTGGCTACCTTAATGACCCCGCGGCTTTTTCTGTCGTGAC
>CAIQCM010000068.1 GCA_903870305.1 uncultured bacterium | reverse complement strand
TTATTTGCAATCAAGGGCGAGTCGCAGTTTGGCAAGATTGTCGCGCATCACGGTGAGATAAGTTTTTCCGGCACTGACCTCGGCGCCGGAGAGCCCTTCAAGCGGATTGAACGACAACGTCTGCGCGCCGACCTCGGTGGCGATCGCCTGCGAAAGCTTGGGGCTCACCAGCGACTCGAAAAAAATGTATTTAACATCGTCCTTCTTGGCAAGCTTCGCAATCGCAACCATCTCTTGAACCGACGGTTCGGCGTCCGGCGAGAGTCCGGAAATGGCGATCTGCGTTAAACCGTAACGCTTGGCCAGGTAGCCGAAGGCGGCGTGTGAGGTAACTATATCGTTAAGCCGACAAGAAGCCAAGCCGGTTTTGTATTCGGCGTCGAGCGTTGCGAGCTGCGCGATATAGCCGGCAGCGTTTTTTTGATAGGCCGCGGCGTGCGTCGGGTCGGCGGCGACAAATGCGTCGCGGATAAGCGCAACCTCTTGCTCGGCCAAGACCGGATCGAGCCAAATATGCGGATCAAGCGTTGTTTCGGAACCGGACGGCGCGGCCGAAAGAGCGATCGTGTCTTGCATGTCAACCACTTGCACGCCTTTTGTTTTGAGGTCCGGCTTGATCCGTTCCGCCCACGTATCAACCCCGCCGCCGTTCATGACAAAAACCTTCGCGGCGTAGGCCTTTTCAATATCTTGCGCCGTCGGCTCGTAATCGTGCGGCTCGGCGCCGGAGGGCGTGATGTTCGCGACCGTCACCAGACCGCCGCCGACCTGCTCGGCGAAATGCGCGAGCGGATAAAAAGTTCCGACGACCGCCATTTTCGTGCGATCCGATGAACCTGATCGCGGTGCGACCGCAAAAGCGATCGCCGCGACCGCGGCGATCGCAACTGCGAGCAAGATCGCAAACCGAAAAAAGCTCTTATTCATGCCATCATTTTAATGCAAAGATTCATCATCGTCAAACGTAAAAACGGCCCACCTGGCCGTTTTTACCGTTATCTTCTTTCAAGATCCGCAACCTACCACTTGGCGATCGTCGAAGTCGCCGAGGTCGCGATATTGCCATAGCGGTCGGTCGTTTGCGCGTAGACCGTGATGTTCGAGCCGTATAGGTAATTTTCGCCGTAGATCGACGAGGAACAGGTGCTGCTCGTCGGATAATTCGAGACCGGGCAGGACTGCACAAGCGAACCGTTCACATAGATGCTCGTCGTCGCGATGCCGTCGGTGTCGTAAGAATTCGCCGTTATGTAAGTAGTTTGATTTCCGGTAAGCGTTGTTGCGTAAGGCGAAAGCGAAATCGTTGTCGAACCGTTGGAATTGTTGGTCGTATTATTCTGGGTCGTGATGTACGAGGTCGATGAGGTCGCAATATTTCCGTAGCGGTCGGTCGTTTGCGCGTAAAGATTAATATTCGAGCCGTACGTATAATTGCTTCCGTAAAGGGTCAAGGCGCACGTGCCGCTCGCGGGATAATATGAAAGCGGGCAGGACTGGGCAAGCGAACCGTTAACATAGATGTTAACGTTCGCGATGCCGTCGGCGTCATAAGCATTCGCCGTAACGGTGGTCGATTGCCCCGCGGAAAGCGTGGTCACGTATGGCGAGAGAGAAAGAGAGACCGAGCCGTTCGACGTGGCGGACGAATTGTTCTGGGGCGGGTTATTGTATCCGTTGTACGAATAATATTGGGAGGCGGTGCGGTCGACAATGCGCGAGGCCATGACCGTGCTGCCGCTCACCGTTCCCGTCACGGTCACTTGGTCATTCACCGCGATGTAAGACGCCGAAAGCGCGGCGCCGTCGCGGCCCGTGATCGCGGCCGCGGCCGTATTAACATAAGCGGACGGACCGGCGTTCGCGACCATGGTAAAAGTGGAGCCGTTAAGCGCGGTCACATAGCCCGCCGCCGTCACGGTTTCGGACGACGACATTCCCCCGCGCCGGGTCGGCGTATTCGGCGCATAGCGATAAGTGTTGCCGCGGCGCGCGTTATTCACGATCGGCGCGCGGAAATAGCGGCTCGCGGCAAGAGCCGGATGCGCTAGGACGGCAAACGACAAAAGCGTCGCTAAGCCGATGGCGCTTAAGACGATATATTTGGCATTATTCTTCATACAGCGATAAATTATGTGTTTTAGGCCGTATTCATTCATGTATGATACGACAATAATGATGAGATTGGTGCGAAACAATCTTACTCCGCGCGGCAAAAAAACGCCATATCTATCCGGCGTTATGCAAAAACAGCCCCCTAGGAGGGCCGTTTTTTGAAGATGAAATACCTCTCCCCTATTTTGTTTTTTCTTTGACCTCTTTGCCGCCGGCAGCGAGCTCTCGCACTTGCTCTTTATCAAACATCAAAAGCAACGCCTGGAATTCGCCAACGTGCGTTTTTTCTTCCCTGGCGATGTCGCGAAGCATGACCCGAATGTTCTCGTTCCCGGTCGCGGCGGCCATTTGTTCGTAAAGCGAGATCGCGTCAAGTTCGGCGGCAATGCCAAGGCGCAAGATCTCTTTGTCGATGTCCCCTTTCTTCACATTGCTCAGATCGAACGGCGTAAGTGAAAGCATACTGATGGGTTAGGTGTTAGATAGTCATCTTATCACGATCGGGCTCTCGGCGGCTATCGGTCAAATGCTGTCATTGTGGAACAAGCTTTTCGCTTCATTCCATATTTCCGGATGATTTTGTTTTGTTGCCATCCAGTACCACCATTCCACGCCCCAGAAATAAAACTTGTCCAGTCCGGAGGCGCGCGCAAAGGCGACGTCCTCTTTAAACATGGCGCCGTTCATCGACTTAAGTTGTTCGGCGAGCGGCGCATTCATGAGCGGTTCGCCGGCCCACGGCTCGGCCTGCAGTTCGATGCAGATCACTTTTTTACCATAGAGCTTTTGGATCAGCTCGGCCTTGCGCATGTAGGTGACGGGGTTAAGGAATGAATACGCTTCAAAACCGAAAGTGTCAGTCACATGCGTCCAAGCGTTCCGGTACATCGTAATCCCGACGATGTCGGCGATCTTCGCAGCATTCATCCAAGTCGATTGTTCACCGGAGTCCGAAATGATCACTTGCCGGGAGGGGTCCAGCGACTTAACCAAGGCGACCTCTTGTTTCAAAAAACTATCGTTCGCATAATACCACGATGGGCATTTCCCAAACTTGAAGAGCGGCTCGTTCTCAACCTGCCAGTAGCTAACGGCCTTCGAGCTCTTATAACGCTCTACAACCGTAGTCACGTATTTTAAGATCGCCGCCTGTTCGTCGGCTTTTGACATGCTTTGCGCCCAGTCCGGCGGATGGCATTCGGGCCAGCGCCCGGTCTTCATCCCAACGACGTAGATCAGTTTGACGTTGTTGTCTTCGGCTTGTTTGACCTGCCAATCAATATCGTTGAAAAAAAACTCGTCTTTTTTCCCCTCCACCCAGTCCCAGTTGGTGTGAAGTTTGATGCTTTTCGCGCCAAGGTCCCCTATGATCGCCGAATACGCTTCCTTCCAATCCAATTTAAGATATTCCGCCTGCGACTGGGAAAAATCAACGCCCCACATTGACTCGGGCGCGGATGACGCCACGGTTTGTGAGATAAGCTTCCCGTCGGTCTTGGCAAAAGGCCACGGCACGAAAAAGAATATCAAGAAAGCCGCAACGATGACGGCAAGAATGATAACGGAAATAACGATGATCTTTTTGATCTTTGATCGAATGAGCATAAGAGATCTACTTCACGGGTTTTAGATAATCGAGAACATTGATCCATTGCGCAAGCTGTACCTCGGTCGCGACGTAACCGTTAATGACCGCGTTCTTCCCTTTGTGGATTCCCAAATGCAAGTGTCTGCGCTCGCCGTCGGTTTCTTTACTAAATCCCGTTCCCAGCACGCCGATCTCTTCTCCCTGCGCCAAGGTCTCACCGACTTTCTTCAGGATGCTTGCGAGGCGCAAGTGACCGTAGGTGACAGTAACCGCTTGACCGGAAAGTGTGCAAGAGACGTTCACGACCCCGCCGTAACCCGATGCCCATTCTTTGATAAGGATCTTGCCCGGACAAATGGCGTAGACGGGAATATCGGCTTTCTGTTCGGTTGGCGTCGTCTCAAAATCAACGCCCGTATGGTAACCCGTGAACCGTTCCGGATTAACCGGCGAAAAACCGGGCATAACATAAATGCCGAACGGCTTTTTTGTGACCCGCGAGAGCGCATTCGCGATCGGTTCGGCAATGGCAAGCGCTACCGGCGGAACCGGCGTTATCGTCTTAATCGACGACGCGGCAGCGATATTATTGTTCGCGACCTGTTGAGCAAATATCTTGCCCAGATTTTTGTTGTTGAGATCGTATAAAAATATATCGGTTGCCGCGGCCAAGGCAACGACCAGCGCGATGAGTATGGGCAGTATTTTTTTCATAATCAATCTTTCAAATATTATTATAACACTATTTTCAAATAAAAACGCCCGGGCGACCATGATCCGATGATCATGGTTCCCGGGCGACTATCTTCTTGACCTATCTGTTTTGCTCGCACCACCGGCGAGCGTTCTGGAACATTTCAAGCCAGGGCGAAACCCCGAGCTTTTGCCATTGCGGTGGCTGGTAATGGCACTGCAAAGGAAGGAAGGCCCGTTCGGGGTGCGGCATCATGGCGAGGTGCCTGCCGTCCGGCGAACATAAGGCCGTGATCCCTTGCGGCGATCCGTTCGGGTTGAACGGATATTTTTCTGTCGGCTGATCTTCCTCGTCCACAAACGCGAGCGGCGCCAGATGTTTGTCCAGCACCTCGGCGAGCGTGGCCGGATCCGGGCAGATCAGCCGTCCTTCGCCGTGAGCAATGTGAACGCCAAGCGTTGAATCGGCCATACCCGCAAGCAGAATTGACGGGCTGGGCCGGATCTTCACTTGGACCCACCTTGATTCAAAGCGTTCCGAGCGATTGGCGATGAATCGCGGTTGAATCGTTTCGTCTATCCCCCGCCACGGTACCCATCCCAGAAGCGCCAAGAGTTGGCACCCGTTGCAAACACCCAGCGTGAAGGTGTCCGGCCGATCGTAGAACCGGTCGAACATCGCTCGAAGCTCCTGATTGAACCGGATCACTCCCGCCCATCCTTTGGCGCTGTCGAAGACATCCTTGAACGAAAACCCGCCGGGAAAAACAAGACCTCGGAACCTGTCCAAGGTTATTTCCCCCGAGAGAAGATCGCTCATGGTGACGTCGTACGGCTCCAAGTCGGCGGTATAGAAAGCCGCCGCCATTTCCCTGTCCCCGTTACTGCCTTCTTCGCGCACGACCGCAATTTTCGGACGCCTAGAGCGCCGTTTTTTCGCCGGCAGAGCCGATGGCGTGAAACCGAGTTTGTAAACCGGTCGATACACCTTGGCAAAACCCGCGAATTCCTCGTCAGCCACCCCGTTTGATGTCTGGAGTTTCTCAAGCGCGGTGCTTGTCGCTTCCCACCATTGTCGCAAGGTCGCAAGACCGATCCCGAACACGCCAACTCTGTCTTCCTCGCCTGGCTGTATTGCTTCGGTTTCAGCGATCCTAGTGAACGGTGCCGCTTCCTGACCAATCAACACGGCAACGATCTCCGCTTCGTCTTCGGGACGATACTCAATGACCAGACCAAGCTCTTCTGAGAAGAGCCGGGCGAGATCAAAGCTGCCAGAGACATTCGCCCCGCAATTCCCGCCCAAGCACATCTCGATCACGGCCGCGGCAAGACCGCCATCGCTCCGATCATGAAGCGAGAGGAGCAAACCGCGTTTGTGAAGGAGTTGCACCGCTTTCCAAGTCGCTTTGAGAAGCGCCGGATCGCAATCCGGAGTTTCGTCGCCCAACTGATCCAGCGCTTGGAGCAGGGCCGAACCGCCGAGGCGATTCTTCCACAACCCAAGATCGATCAAACCGAGACAACTTTCCCCCGGCGCCTTGATGTCCGGCGAAAGTACCTTGGTGACGTCACTCATCGCGGCATAGCCCAAGACGACCAACGTACCCGGCGCTTTCACCAAATTCCCTCCCACGGTCGCCGCCATCGACGAGCTGTCCTTTCCCCCGTCGGCCGCAATTCCCAATGCGATCATGAAGTCGCTCATGGCAACGGCCGCATCGTACTGTTCCGCCCCTTCGCCCGGCATCTTAGCCGGACTCATCCAGTTGGCGCGGCAACGGACATTACCCAACTCGATCCCGCCGGCGGCCATCATGTTGGTGAGCATTTCCGCCACCGCCATTCGCGCTCCGGCTTTCGGATCGATGAGCATCTTAAGCGGTTGTTCACCCAAGGCCCCGGCCACTCCGGTAAGACCGAAATAGCCATCAGCCAGAACCGCCACGTCCGCGATTGGAACTTGGCTTGCTCCGCAGCACTGTTGCCGCGCGACCCGGCCGCCAACGCTCCTGTCCACCTTTCGAACCAAGGACCCTTTGGAACACACCGACAGCTGCTGAAGAACGATCCTGATCGCCTCGCGGAGATCAAGACCCTCCGGCAGGATCGGCGGTTTCAATTGCTTGGGCAGATGGTTTGACGGGAATGTCTTTTGCGGCAACTTCCCGATGATGTCCTCGAGATTCAAATGAACCGGCGTTGTCCCATTTGCCGAATCAACCACCGTAACATGGCCGTCGCCGGTCACCTCGCCAAGGACTTCGCAATTCACCCGCTCTCGGACGCAGATCGCCCTGAACTCATCCAACTTCCCCGGCTTGATCAAGAATCCGTACCGTTCCTGATACTCCGCGCTCCAAATGGTGAGAACCGACATCGATCTGTCGCCCAAGACGATCTGTCTGATATCTACCTTGCCGCCCATTTCCCCCATGAGTTCGGTAAGGACGTTGCTTGGTCCGCCCGCACCCTGGTCGTGAACGCTTTCGATGGGGTTTCTGCGCCCCATCTCAACGCACGTACGAATGACTCCGGCGGCCTTGTGCCCCATCTCACCATCGCCGCGCTGAACCGAATTAAAGTCCAGCACGGCATCGTTTTGGCCCTGCATCATGCTCGAGGCCGCGCCGCCGCCCACCCCGATCGGGAAAGCCGGACCGCCGATCGCCACGATCAGCATGCCTTTTTTAGGGGCGCGCTTTTTCGCGTGTTCGCCGTAGATCTGCCCGACCCCGCCGCTCAAGAGGATCGGCTTGCGGTATGCGCGTCTTGCACCCGAAACTTCCTGGCAGAACGTCCGAGCATAACCGATGATGAGCGGTTCGCCGTACTCGTTGCCGTAGCTCGAAACCCCGTTGCTTCCCTCAATGAGAATCCGCAACGGCGTTGCGTGTTTTTCTTCGATCTCACCGCCGACGCGTTCGCCGGCAATGACATAACCGGGAATGAACAAGTTGCCGACAGCATAGCCGGCAACGCCGAACCCGGTTAACGAGCCGCGGCCGCCGGCGTTAGTATCGCGAAGCCGCCCACCCGAGCCCGTTGCCGCGCCGGGAAACGGCGCGATCAAGGTCGGATGGTTATGCGTTTCCATGGTCGCGGTGAGATGTACCACCCGCTGCATTGTCAGGAACGGAGACGGATGCCCGGCAGAAATTGGCGCGAACACCGGCACACGATGGCCCAAAAGGGCGCCAACGTTGTCGTTGAACGCGAGAATGCTGACGTTCAATCCGCGGGTTGCTTTAAGCGGCGCGCGGACGATATCGAACAAGCACTGTTCCATTTCTCTGCCGTCGATCACTTGCTTGCCCCTGAAATACCAATGGCGCGAGTGATCGCTGTTGGCGTTACCAATCTGCAGCAATTCGACGTCAGTCGGGTTTCGTCCATACCGTTGAAAAAGCTTAGTGTACAAGGCGACGTCGAAGCCATCCATGCCAAGTCCGAGGCGTTTGCTTGCCGCCCGGATCGCCGCCTCGCCATCTTCGAGAACCGGTATCGGTTGAACATCCGCCGGCTGCGCATCAACGCCAAAACTCGACAAGCCGCCGTGCGGATATTCTTCTTGGGTCATCTGGTCGAGGTGCCGTGCAATGATGTCTTGCCTGGTTACACCGGTCGCGATCGGATATATGTGCGAAACCTCGATCCGGACAACTTGATTCACACCCATTGCGTGACAGATCGCAACCGCGTTCGAAGAAAACGGCGTTTCCACACTCAGCCGCGGTCCAATTTCAATGTATGTTCCTTCGACCCAAGCGGAATAGTCGCCGGTCTTGAGCGGTTCAAAGGTCTCGGCGCAGAGCCACCGGAGCATCTGATACTCCCTCAGAGTCAATTCCGAAACCGTTCCGATGTTGAAACAGGCGTAGAACGAGCCGAGATTCCTCGTGATTTTTGTGATGATCATTTTTTGTTTTCCCTTCCGTTAATTGCTGGTTGTCAGAGGCCAAACGCGGCGTAATCTTACGCAAATCGTATAATTTATGCAAGTATTCATGAAAATTAATTAAATGCCCCGCAGCAAGCTGCGGGGCATTAGTCCCTTAGAAAAAAATAAAAGCTTAACTTTTTCTTTGGCCGTGCATGAGCATGTCGACGGCGTGCTCCATCGAGCCGGCCGGGGTGACCGAGCCGGCGTTCACAAACAGGATCTCGTCGGCGTTCGCAATGGTGTTCAAACGATGCGCGATCACCACTTTGGTCGTTTTCCGCGGCAATTCATCGATGATCTTCTGGAGCAATTTTTCGGTCACCGTATCAATGTTTGCCGTGGCCTCGTCGAGGATCAGGATGTCCGGGTCGCGAAGCGTGGCGCGAATGAAGGCGATGAGCTGCTTCTGCCCCAAGCTGATGGCATCGCCGCCGACGTTTATCTTCGTGTCCAACCCGTCGCTGAAACGCGCCAGCAATTCCGTCAAATGCTCCTTCGAGAGCACGGCGCGGAGCTCGGTATCGGTAAGTCCGCGCCTGTCTTCGTTGCCGTAAAGGATATTCTCGCGAACGGTGCCGTTAAAGAGAAACGGCTCTTGAAGAATAAAGCCGATCTTTTTCGCGCGTTCGGCCGGCGCGTAAGTGCGGATATCGCGCCCTTCCAGATAAACCACGCCATCCGTCGGGTCGTAGAGGCGCGCCATGAGCGAGGCGGTCGTGGTCTTGCCGCCGCCGGTGGGGCCCACGAGCGCGTAGGTCTTACCGGGCATGAGAATAAAATTGATATTTTTCAAAACATCTTTGCCTTCGGCGTAGCGGAAAAAAACATTTTTAAATTCAAGGATCGACAACGTAGATATCGGCGCCGCGGCCGCTTCCGGCGACAACGTTTCAATGTTCGATTCGAGCGCCAGCACTTCGGAAATGCGATCAAGCCCGGCAAGCGCTAGCTGCAAAGACGGCCAAACCGAGGCAAGTTGACGAAGCGGCATGTAAAAACTGTTCACATACAGCAAGAAACCGATAAGAAGGCCGACGGTAAAATTCCCTGAACTGATCAAATATATTCCGTACGCCAGCACGATGAGCTGGGCGATCGAGGCGGCCAGCGTGTAGATGGGATTAAAAATGTTTTGCGCGACCCCCGCCGAAACGGCGGCTTTGTAGTTGGCTGTGTTGGCTTCGCGAAACTTGTCGCGAAAATAATCAAGGCGATTAAAGGCGACGATGACCTTAAAATTATTAATGCTCTCCTGGATCTCCGCGCTCATGGCGCCCAATTTGCGCAAGCTCAACAAGCTCGAACGTTTTACCCACGGCGAAAGCAATTGCGTGGCAATGAGCGCCACGGCTGCCGGCGCGAGCGCGGCAAGCCCCAGCCGCCAATCGATCGCGACAAGAAGAACGCCGGTCCCTAGGATGAGAATAACGTTCGACAAAAATTGCATCAGCGCTTGAGCGAAGAATTGATTCAACTTATCGGTATCGTTGTTGATGCGCGAGATAAGGTCGCCGACCTTGTTCTGGTTGAAGAAAGCCACCGGCAGCGCTTGAAGCTTGTCGAAGATCTTATTGCGAAGATTATATAAGAGGCGCCGGCCGACGCCGCCCAAGGTCTTGATCTGAACGTAGTTGGAAACAAGACCCAGGATGAAGATGACGAATAGAACGCCCGAAAAAAACATTACGCCGCCCAGGTCCTTGTTGGCGATGTAAACATCAACGATGCGAGCGATGAGCCATGGCACGGCGAGCGCCGCGGCGGAGGTCACCAAAATGGCGCCGAGCGCGAATAACACGGCGCGTTTTTCTTCGGCCATGAGCGGCAAGAGCCGGCGAAACGCGGTCGCAAGAACGCCCTTTTCCTTTTCTTTGGCAATGTCGGTTTTGGCGAGAGAGTAGTTCATGGCTATCTAGGACTTATCCAGCTCGTATTCGCTGATGCTGCGCTGGGATTCAAAAATTTGCACGTATTCGGGGGAAGCACTCACGAGCTCTTCATGGGTGCCGCTTGCGATAAGCTCGCCTTCCATGAGCAGGATGATCTTGTCGTAATGTTCGATCGAGGAGATCTTTTGCGTGACCGAGACGAGGGTGATGCCGGGATAATTCTCAGCAACATTCTTCAATATCTTGCGCTCGGTTTCATTATCCACGCGCGCGGTAAAATCGTCGAGAAGCAGGATCTTGGGATCCAACGCGAGCGCGCGGGCAAGCATGACGCGCTGTTTTTGGCCGCCCGACAAGCTGGTGCCGCGTTCGGAAATGACCGTGTCGAGCCCATTGGGGAGCGCGCTGATAAAATCATTAAGTTCGGCGGTGTCGATCGCGCGGGCGAGCGAAGCGTCTTTGACCGTATTGCTGAAAGCGATATTCTCGCGCAAACTAAGGTTGAACATGACGCTGTCCTGAAAGACAAAGCCGATCTGGTTCGCCAGACATTGTTTGTCGTATTCATCGATCGAATGTCCGTCGTAAAGGATCTCGCCGGAGGAGGGCGCAATGAGTCCGGTCATGGCATACAGGAGCTGGGTCTTGCCCGCGGCGGTGGGTCCGATCACCGCCGTCCGACTCCCCGCTTTCGCCGAGAACGAAACATCCTTAAGCGCGATTTTGTCGCCGAAACGGATCGT
This sequence comes from uncultured bacterium, assembly GCA_903870305.1. Classification (GTDB taxonomy): domain Bacteria; phylum Patescibacteriota; class Patescibacteriia; order CAIQCM01; family CAIQCM01; genus CAIQCM01. Next base: position 1,588 of record CAIQCM010000068.1, on the reverse strand, counting down.
GAGATCTTTAACCTCGATCGCGCCGGTCAACTCGGCGGTGAGCGTGCCGGAAGGCGCGGGCGCGCTGGCGCGCATGACCTTCACGATGCGGCCGTAGGAGGCCTGGGCTTGAGCAATGACGTTACTGATGAATCCGATGATGATGATTGGGAAGATCAGAATGGCCAAGTAGCTGTTGAAGGCGGTGAAGGAGCCGAGCGTCATCGAACCCGTTATGACATAGCGGCCGCCCAACATGACGATCGCAAGAATGGCGAGGTTGGCGAGAAACGAGATGACCGGGATAAGCGCGGCGAAGAGCGATAAGATCCGCAAACTTACCCGCTTCGCTTCCGCGTTCGCCGCTTCAAACTTGTCGAATTCCGGTTTTTGCGAATTAATGAGGCGAATGAGCGCCGCGCCCAAAATGCTTTCGCTGATCACCTTGTTGAGCCAGTCGATCGCTTCTTGCGACTTAACAAAAAGCTTTCGAACCCTGCCAAAAACGAAAAAGAAGGTTCCGGCGATAAGCGGCATTATCGCGAGAACCAAAAGCGCCAGCTTAAGGTCGGTCATGATGAGCAGGACGGAAACGGCGATGATGAGAAAGACAGAAGAGATGAGCGAGGAGACGGCCATTGAGATGAATGTTTTGACCGCGTCGACGTCGGAGGTCAGGTTGGTCAAAAGTTTGGCCGGGGTCGCCGCTTCGATAAATGCGTACGGCTGGACCGAGATCGAACCGGCGAGCTCGTTCCTTAAGTCGCGCGCCACCCGTTCCGCGGCATAGACCTGCACGATGTTCTGCAGGTAGGTGAAGATGAAGACCAGGGCCGCGACGATCGAAAATTCAAGCACCAGATGTTTTACAAAAAAACTGCCGCTCGAGTACGTGTCGATCGCAACCGAGATCATCTTGGGAACAGCCACCGAGATCCCGCTCGCGACGACCGTGAGCGCCGTCAAAAGCCCGATGAGCCGCAAATATCGTCGAAGCAAACCGAAAAGGCCCGGCGCCGCGGCGCTCGCGCCTTTTTTGGCTTCTTGATTTTCCGTTTGCTTGCGCGTTTTCGACATATATCGCACGATCATCTTATCTTAAACTCGCCGCTTTAGCAAAAACGCAAATCATTGATCAATATAGAAATACGACCCGATGAGGGTCGTATTTCTATGCAGACCACTTCGAGCTAGAATTGTAGTGATCATTGACCTATAAGGCTTTTCAACTAGTTATTATCTCATCACACACGAAGGTTCTCGAGCACTTTAAAAGGTGACAAAAGTGACAGCGGCCTCACAACTGGCTAAAGCATGACCTGAATTTCCGCACTGCTTCGGGCGACAAGCATATTACGCTCGGCAACCTATACATGATTTTCCAAAATCATTTTTATTATGGCGTCTTTGAATATCCCCGGAAGAGCGGCAATTGGTATAAGGGGAAACACGAGCCGCTCATCACCAAAGAGCTGTTCGATTTGGTCCAAGAGCAGATAAAGGGCAACGTCTTAAAGACAAGGCAAGAGAAAGAGTTCGCTTTTACCAAGATAATGGTTTGCGGCCTTTGCGGTTCGGGAATAACCGCTGACGAGAAATATAAGAAGCT
>CAIQCM010000067.1 GCA_903870305.1 uncultured bacterium | reverse complement strand
TATTTCCTTTTCTTTTTCTTCGGCGAGCGTTTTTATTTGATCGTTGAAACCGCCGACCATCGCTTCCAGCTCGTCCTGTAAATGATAACGTTCATCTTCGGTCACCTCACCGTCGTTCATCGCGCCAATGATAAGTCCTTTAACATCCTCGCGCGTGCCGCGGATCTTTTCGCGCGCGCTTTCCGTTTTTTCGCCGATCACTTTAAGAAGCGCGCGGCGGCTCTCTTCGGTCAGTTGCGGCATGCTGATCCGCAGGAGCGTGCCTTCGTTCACCGGATTAAGACCCACGCCGGCGTCGCGGATCCCCTTTTCTATTTCCTTCATAAGCGATTTGTCCCACGCCTCGACGGTGATCGTGCGCGCGTCAGGAACGCCGATGGACGCCACGCCCTTAACCGGCATTTGCGATCCATAGGCCTCCACCATGATATTCTCGACGACCGCAGAGTTGGCGCGGCCGGTGCGGATCCCGGAAAGTTCTTTTTTCAAGTATTCCATTGCCAGCTGGAACTCGTCTTTTCCCGTTGAAAGTATTGGATTCATATTTATTGCTTAACCTGTAAGGTCCCGAGATAGATCGTATTGGGGTCGTTCCCTCCAACCAACAAGGCCGAGCCGATGCGGGTGGTGGGCAAACGCTTGGTCGTCCAATTGGCGCCGCCGTTATTGGATTTATAGAACACGGTGGCGGTCGAATAATACATTTCTTGGCCATTTTTCGGATTCATGGCCATCGCATAAATGCGCGCCTGGCCGGGACCGGTCACGAGCGGGATCTTCGCCCAGGTTGCGCCGCCGTCCGCGGTTCGCAATAATCCGTAGCGGCAGACCAGCACAAAACCGTTCTGTTTGGAGGTGTCGGGGACCAGGTCGTAAAAATCCTTCGCTCCGTCAAATTGCGCCAGTCCGGTCGATAAGTCAACCCAATTGGCGCCTCCGTCGGTCGTCTTCCAGACCCCGTCGGATTTGGTCCCGGCGTAAATGATGCGCGAATCGAACGGATCGATGACAAGTTTATTCGCCGGACTGTTAAAGGGCTTTAGTGTCACCGTCGCCCAGCTGACGCCGCCGTCGGTCGACTTGATGACGTCACCTTTGGTTGTCGCAAGGTAAACGTTGTTGTCGTTGAAATAATCGACGACGATCGAGGTGAAAGTGACACCGGTACGGCTTTCTTCATAGATCTTCGACCAGGTGCGGGTGCAGTCGGTCGTTTTGACCGCCAGGCCGCCGGTTACGGCGTAGACCGTGCATTTATCCTTGCGGTCGAGGGCGATCCCCGAGATCTTCGCGCTGCCCAAGTCCTTGGGCTGGCTCCACGACTCGCCGCCGTCGACGGTGTAAAGCAGACCGCTCGCGTCGGTCGCGACATAGACGGTAAGCGGGTCGGTCGAGTCGGAAACAAATGACAAAATATTAGACGTGTTCATGGTGCGGGAGCCGCCGACTGAAAGAACGGCCGTTTTCTGCGCCCAATTTGCGCCCTTGTCCGAGCTGCGCCACACGCCGCCGTCGGTGCCGCCGGCGTTATTGAATTGAATGATGCATCCCTGACCCAGGAGCGCGACAGCCGCAAGAAGCGGCGCGAATTTAAATAGTTTTTTCATATGGTTCTTACGAATTTACGAATCAGTTACGAATTTTACGAATAAGGAAAGTAAGATGCTATTCGTAATTTCGTAAAGAATTCGTATATTCGTAAGATAAATTAGAGCGTTAGGGCGATATGTTCGAAGATAAGACGCGGGTTGACGTTCTCGGCGAGCATTCGTTTGCCGGCGGCAAGACACCGATGCGCTTTCACGATCTCAAGCACGGGCCGCTTGGCGGCGTAAGCACGGAGTCCGGGGAGCGCCGTTCGATCGGATGCAAACTTTTCATTCCCGGTCGCAACCGAGAGCGCGTCGCGCAAGATCATTGTCCAAACATCGAGAAGCGCGGCGAGCTTTGGCGTTTCAGCTTTGGTTGTTATCTCAGAGGCCATGCTCATGCGGCTTGCGACGGGACGAGTTGCCAAGTCGATGAACGCACGCGTTTGCTCGTCTCGAGCAATGCGCAATTCGGCATTCTCGGCGTGCTCGACCGCGAGGCCCGGGCGACCGGCCGAAAAAGCCGCGGACGCTTCGGCAGAAACGGCGTCCAAGCCGCGGCGCACCAGGCCCTTTGCGACCTCGTTGGGCGGCACCGTTAAAAAACGAACCACTTGGCAACGGCTCTTTACCGTTTCCGGCAAACGATCAAGCGAATGGGCGGTGAGAATAAGAAGTGCCTTGCCGGCCGGTTCTTCTAAGGTTTTAAGCAAAGCATTGGCCGCTTCCAAAGACAATTCGTGGGCGCCGGAAATGACGCCGATCTTGCGTCCGCCCCAGAACGACGAGGACGAAAAGTGATCGATGAAGCTGCGGATCGCCTCAATGCCGATATTCTTCTCCCCTTCTTCGCGGGTAATGACGCGCACATCCGGAGGTGCGGCCAGGTCCTGCCAACTTGTGACCGGCCGCTTGAGCTCGTCGGCGACAAGTGCGCGCGCCACCGTGTCTTTGCCCAAGTGTTCCGATCCGACCAAAAGAAACGCGTGGTGCCGCTTATTTTTGAGCGATCGCGCCAAAAAATCGCGCTGCAGCGAATGCCCGATCATTTCTTCGCTTTCCAGGTAAGCCATAGAACGAGTATAGCCGTTTTCTCTCTTTCGAGCAAAGGAAAAAACATCATTTTATCAAAACCTTCCACGTCGCTTCGGCGGCGCGGGGCCAGGTGAAATGTTTTGAGCGTTCGAGGCCCTTTTCGATCAAAGGAGTTCGAAAAATATCAAAGGTGGCTTGATCCATGGCTTGGGACCATTTTTCGGAGTCGGTGGGACGGACTTGCAGCGCGGCATCGCCGGCGGCTTCAGAAGCCGCACCGTTATCGGCGACGATGACCGGAACGCCCAGCGACATCGCTTCAATAACCGGCAAGCCAAAACCTTCGACAGGGCAGGGATGAACCAAAGCCGTTGCGTTCTTTAAAAGCGCAAACATTTTTTCATCAGAAAGCGGCCCCATGAACTCGATCTTATCGGCCACTCCGCTTTTATAAACATGGTCTTTGATATCGTCAAAGCCGAACGAAGGGCGGCCGACGATCATGAATTTGTAACCGGGGTGGGTGGTTAGGAATTTGGCAAAACCGTCGATGGCGACTTCGAGATTCTTTTTCTTGTCAACGCGTCCGATGAAGATGAAATAGGAGCTTTGATCTTTTCCGCCCGACCTCACCCTACCCTCTCCTTGATTAAGGAGAGGGACCGGAAGACGAACGCCCAACGGAATGACGGCGATGCTCATGGGCTTCATGGTGGCGAGTTGGGTTTTGGTGTATTCGGACGGGACGATCACGGCACTCGCACGCTTGCAGGTGTCGAGGAGCGTATTGTTTTGTCTTGAACGATCCGACGGTTCGTAAAGCTCGGGATATTCCAAAAACGAGGCATCGTGAATGGTGACGACCGATTTCTTGGGCGCGGGAAACGGCAAGCGGTAGCCGGGAACGAACAGAACGCCGGGAGCGCGTCGCCACATTTCCCACGAAAGACGAATGGCGGTCCAACCGTATTTGAGCGGCCAGTTCAAGACCTTATTTTGCCATTTGTCATTCCACGGCCCCAGTTCTTTGGGCAGCGGTTCGCGCGAATACAAAACAACTTCCGCGTTTAACGGAAGAGAAGCGCGGAGCGCGCGAATTATTTCGAACGAATAGCGTTCAACGCCAGTTTTCAATTTTGCCTCGGCGCGCGAAGCGTCGATTCCAATGAGCATGGGACGAATATCTAATGTCTAAGCGCCATCAATTATTGTCATTGCGAGGAGGCCGCAGCCGACGTGGCAATCTCATCGAATTTTGCTGCCATGGTGATATTCCGAGAGGATTGCCGCGTCGTTCGCCTCGGCTCACTCCTCGCAATGACGAGGATTATTGAAACGTTATCGTGTTGCCAAAATCGATCGCTTGTAGCTCTCCAAATTCTCCAAGGCGATGCCGGTGCCTTTCACGACGCAATACAAAGAATCATCAGCGACGTATGCCGGAATGCCGATGGCTTGGGCGAAGAGTTGGTCGATGTTTCTAAGCAAGGACGAACCGCCGGAGAGCATCATGCCTTTTTCCATGACGTCGGCGCAGAGTTCGGGCGGGGTGTGGTGCATGACCTCTTTGATGCGTGCGACAATTCCTTCAAGCTCGTCAGAAATGGCGTCGGTCACGTCGTCGGAGGTGACGGTGATCACTTTGGGCAAACCCGAGACCATGTCGCGGCCTTTCACTTCCATGCTTAATTTATTTTCCATGTAGAGTGCCGAGCCGATCTGAATTTTAATTTCTTCGGCGGTGCGCTCCCCTATCGCGAGGCCGTACTTGCGGCGAATGTGTTCCGAAATTGCGAGGTCGAATTTATTGCCGCCGATCCTAACCGAATCCGAAGCGACAATGCCGCCCAGCGAGATCACCGCGATCTCGGCGGTGCCGCCGCCGATGTCGATGATCATGTGCCCCGAAGCCGAACCAATGGGAATGTCGGCGCCAATGGCCGCGACGATCGGCTCTTTGATGATGTAGGCCGCGCGCGCGCCGGCGGCGATGGTCGCGTCGATGACGGCGCGTCGTTCGGTTGAGGTGATGCCGCCGGGAACGGCGACCATAACCTCGGGGCGGAACAAGCGAAAACCGCCGACGGCTTTGTTGATAAAGTAGCGCAGCATCGCTTCGGTCGTTTTATAGTCGGCGATCACGCCGTCCTTAAGCGGCCGAACGGCGACGATCGTGTCCGGCGTGCGGCCCAACATTTCTTTCGCCTCTTTGCCGACGGCCATGATCTTTTTGTCGACGGTCGAAATTGCCACCACCGACGGCTCATTAACGATAACGCCGCGCTTTGGCACGTAGACCAAAACGCTCGTCGTCCCGAGATCAATGGCGATCTTTTTTATGAACATAACTTTATAAACGATTAACGGCTAATGATGAACGACTAACGATGAACGACTAATAGCGGCGTCGCATTCATCATTCATCGTTCATAATTCATACTTCGACACGTGTCGTTCATCGTTCATACTTAGTCGTTCGTATTAAAACCCCACTTTAAATTCCCTATCAATTGTCAGATCGGTTGAGACATTATAGCTCCCGTCGCCCCAGTATTGAGGCGCTTCGGGCGGGTCGGCCGATGCAACTTTCTTACCAAAATCAAGGTTCAAAGTCAACGGCACGGCAATTGTTCCGGGCTGTTTTTGGACATTAAGCGAATAATTGCCGCCGCGCGCGGCGGAAACGATCGAAGGCGGCAATTTATAGGTGAACGATAACGTGCGCGTTTCGCCGGGTTCGATTGAAATGAAGGCGCCGAACGAACGCAAGCCGAGTTCATCAACCGTGTCGACTTTGCCGGGCGTGCGCTTGGGGTCGAGAATTTTGTCGTTCGCCATCGCGCCGGAGGACGATACCAGCGCGCTCCCGGGCGGCACATAGATGCGCGTATAATTTCGATAACGCGTTGTCTTCCAGCTGAAACCGCCATGGTTTACGTAAGTCAAATTCACCGTCGCGGTGAGTCCATTCGCGTCGGGCTTCAGCGAATAATTTATTGCGCGCGTCATGACGCTGTCGGTCTTGAGCGCGGCGAGGTTTGCATCCACGACCATGAGAAAATCATTTGCCGGTGCATGGACGGCGCCGTCCCAATTGCGCGAAGCGGCAAAACTCGCGACCGCCGGATCGAACGAAGCGACCATCATGTGCTTCTCGTCGAGCGCGCGGACAAAAGCATTCACGGCCAATTGCCACTTGTCGTTCGGCAATGCCGCCACGCGCGTGAAGACCTCGGCGGCAAGCGCGATCAAGATATCCTTGCGCTGGGATATCGGCAAACCCTTGGCGTCAAAACCCTTTTCAACTTGATACTCGATCTCGTCGGTGACGTTTTCCGGAGTAAAGGTGGACGCGCCGATCGTAATGTTCCCCACGATCTTCAAGAGATCGACGGCCAAAGTGGGGTCGACGGCCAGCACGCCGTCAAACTTTTCCGCGCCGCCTTCTTGGTCGTAAATGTCGATCACTTCGCGCGCCGCGGTCGGAAAATCAGGCGACCAATTGGCGTCGCGCAAATACCATTTTGGCGCCGACAAATATTTGGCCAAGGGGGCGGGGGGTATTGTTTTTAAATTGACCGCGCCGGCGCCGTCCAGCGCGTAAACATCGGACACCTTGAGGTCTTGCGCCATGGTCGAAGCAACGGTGACGGTGGCGAGCGTGCCAATGAAGCCGCCGGTCGGCCGCAGCTCGGTGTTGTTCTGCAGTAATAACAGGTAGTTCTTCGGCACGGGATAACCGGAAAGCGCGGGCAAAAGTTTGGACAGTTCAGCGGCGACGGCGATTTTTTCCCGCACCGCTTCCAGTTCGACAACGGCCGGCCGAAGCGAAGCGACGACCGAACCCAGATCGGAATTGTCAGGCAATGAATTGAAACCGACGAGCGCCCGGTCGATCTCGGAAAGCGAATTGTCGAGTTCATCCGGAGCTTTGGAAAGGGCGGCGAGCGCAGCAGTGCGGTCGGCGGGCGAAAGTTTGAAGAACGCGATCACGCCCGTGGAAACAGTCGGCGCGCCCGCGTTAAATCCTTGCGCGCGCGACAAGATGTCCAAAACGCTTTGCCCCAGCGCACCCAAGCGCGCGAGCGCGGTGGCGGTCTGGAGCGATGACGAGACGATCGAACGGACGCTCTTAATATCGACTCCGACATACGGCAGAACCTGAAGCGGCGCCAACACCTTGCCAAAACGATCGGCCGCCGCCAAATGCTCCTGCGCGAAGACGAGGTCCGTGCTCGCGGTTTTAATATCCCCTTGCGATGCCGCGGCGGCGGCGTCGGTCAAGGCCCTGCGTCCGGCTTGCGCCTCGCTCGCCATCCTGTACGCGGCGGCGGATGCCGGAATGGCAATAACAACGGAAGCGAGAACGATAAAAGCAATGATCCACCAGACGGTCTTGAGGTGGCGGAGTTTGGATTTTGGGCGGTGTTCGTCGTGCACGGTGGTCATATGCAAATTTGCGTGTTATGAAACATGAAGCATGAAACATTAAATGCGGAGCCGGAGTGTTTCATGTTGCGTGCTTCATGCTTCATATCGTGATCATTTAAATGCTTCAAGCTTAACCGGACGCTTAGCTTTTTCACTCACGTTAAATCCCAATCGAAAACGTCCGCCCAGCATGAGGCGCGTTTGCGCGTCGATCGCGGGAATTGAACCGAAGACGATGAAGGTTATGGGGGTGAGCGCCCACTGGAAGATCATGACAAGCCAATTCCAGCGCTTCTTGGTGTGCGGCCGCGGCGGCAGCATGCGGGTGGCTAGCGTCATGGCGAGGATCGTGCCAACCATGGCGAGCGTCATGATGTACTGAAGCGTGAACGGCGTGTTCTGAACGAAAGCCATTTCGCGAACCGCGCCCGAGGTCAAATAGATCGGCAGCTGGCCCAAGAGGAACATGAGGATCGGCGCCGTCGCCCACGAATACATTCCCTCGAGCGTGCGGAAGATCATCATCCATTTTTTTCCTCTTGGAAAATTCGGACGCGCCGAGCGGCGAAGCTCCCAGCACAAAAAGGGAAAATTCTCGACGCCCCAAGCCCAGCGCCGCTGCTGCAGATACAGCCCTTTCAAATAACCCAAATACGAATCGCCGCCCACCGTGTCCATTGAGACGGGCAGGTAAAGCGGCGTTACGCGATAGCCGCCGTTATAATGGACAAAGCCCTGAAGAAAGATGCGCGAATCCTCGGAGGTGATGTCCGTTTGCCAATAGCCGACGTCGATGAGCATTTTCCAAGGCATAGCGTGCGAGGAGAATGTGCCCATGAACTCCGGGCGCGCCAATTCGGTCATAAGCCAAAAGGTCGTGCCGAAAGCCGCGACCCGAAGCGCCGCCGGCGCATCCCAAATATTATTGTTGTAGACGACCATCGGCTGATACGAACTCTTAAGCGGGTCCGGCGTGTGGCAGAACGTATAAGTAAGGTGCGCAAAGTATTGCGGATGGACGATCGTGTCGCAATCAAATGATGAAACGATGATCTCACGGTCGGGGATCCCCATCGCTTCGATCTGCGGACGCACCTCGCGCGCGGCCGAATTCAAATTGGCGCTTTTCCCCACCAGCTCGCCCGGCTTCACCGTGTGGAGCGTCACTAAAACTTTTTTAAAAACCCCGCCATACTCGCGAACCAGCCGTTCGGCTTTGGGCAAAAACAGATCCTTGACCCTGAATTCGCCCGCCAATACCACGATGATCCGGTCTTTGGGGAACTTGGCTTGCGCAAGCGCGTCCAATGTGGTCTTAAGGACCTCGTAGTCCTCCTTGACCGTCGGCAAGAAAATAAGATGGTACAGCTCGGCCGAACCCGGACAGTCCTTCATTTTCGCGTCCCAATTTATCTTAAGGTTGCGGCGGTAGAGGCGCCACGAGGTTAAAAGAAAAATGGTGAAATAGCTGATCCGAAAAAGCCAATACACGTCGAAAACAACGATGAAATAAATGACCCAGAGCGGCTTAACGAACGATAAGACCACGGCCGCAATAAGCGTCGTCCAAACCAGCGCGCCGGGAATGATCTCGAGGATCCGGATTTTTTGGCGATCGGAAAGCTTCATACGGTTTATGAACAATGAACAACGTACAATGAACAATTCTTTCCCGCCGAAATGGGACGGAGTTGTTCATCGTTCATCGTTCATAGTTCATCGTTCATTTCATCTTTTTCATTGTAATATTCGGCGGCATGCCGTAATGGACGGCGATCGGCGGTTTTGTTGCCGGCGGCAAGGGCTCGCTGGAATCAAACTGCGCTCGGCTAAGCGCGGCGATCGGGATATTTAAACCGTAAGCAAGTGCGTTCATGAGGGCGACCCCGGTGCGGGTGGCGCTGAACGCGCCGGGGCCCGTGACCGCGCCCAAGCTCTTCGGTTTCCGACCGTTCAAGATCTTGATGATCTTAGGCAAGGCGGCGTCGGCATAGACGGCGTATTTTGTTCGGCGCACTTTCTTTCCGTCATCAATACGAATGCGCACTTTCTTCAATTCAGTTGTATCAAGAGAGATATTCATATGGATCATGGATCACGAAGCATGAAACATGAAGCATTCCGTCGGACATGTTTCATGTTACGTGCTTCATGTTTCATTCCCGGCAAGCTCGTCGACCACGACGATCTTCTTCGCCTCCAAGATGGAATAGATGAACTTGTCCCCCACCTGCTTGCGATATTGAAACTCG
>CAIQCM010000066.1 GCA_903870305.1 uncultured bacterium | reverse complement strand
CGCAACTTCGTGACCTTCCCGCCGAACCTCACCCTACCCTCTCCTTGATTAAGGAGAGGGGTTGGATACGACCCCTTCTCCTCATTCGAGGAGAAGGGTAGGGATGAGGTTGGCGGCAAAGCTGCATGGCCGCAATGTTAGCGGAATGCGTCATGATTGAAACACAAAATATTGTTCGGTGCTATATTTCTTATCCGAGCGGAGGGGTGCCAGAGTGGACGATCGGGACAGTCTTGAAAACTGTTGAGCCCAATAAGCTCCGTGAGTTCGAATCTCACCCCCTCCGCTTGAATAAGAAAAAAGGAGCGTTCAATGAAATTGGCAACGATCTGTTTCTGTTTTAACGATAAAAAAGAAGTTCTTTTGGCGCCAAAAAAAGGGAGGGTTGGCGCCGGGTTGCTGAACGGATACGGCGGCGGGATAGAGGGCGACGAAACGCCAAGCGCCGCCGCGATCCGCGAAATGCGCCGGGGTTCATCGCTCGTCGCGTTCCCGAACGACTTGGACGAAGTGGCGATCATCGAATTCCTGTACGACGGCGAACCGAAATTCAAATGCCACGTTTTCATCGCGCGCCGCTATCAAGGCGAGCCGGTCGAAACCGGAGAAATGGGGTCGCCCGAGTGGCATCCGCTTTCGCGTCTGCCATATGACCGGATGATGCCGGCCGACGGATATTGGGTGCCAGTCGTCCTCATATCGCGGTTAAAGATCAATGGCCAGGTCTTCTATAACGCCGAAGGGACGGCGGTCAATGAGTTTCGTTTCCAACCGCTCGCTCCATAACCACGAGAAACCGATCCGCCGCACCAAAAAAGGTGCGGCGTTTTTATTAAAAACGCTAGGCATGCGTCATTCCTTTCAAATCTTTTTAGGCGACCGGGCGATCCTTAATGTTTTTGCGTTTTTTCAGTAATTACTTTCTTGCCGGTTTTATCCTCAATCTCCTTTTAAAGCGTTACATTTTGTAACGGTTTCATTTATACTAAAAATCCTCCAAATTTCAACAGTATAGATTTCGTTGTCATTCCCGCAGGGGCGGGAATCCAATCTTCACTTGGTCGGACGAACGCCCAATATGGATTGGATCTACCCCTCGGGGCACAAGCCCGATGTCGCTCGGGGATGACGAATCATTTAAAGTTATGGTCTAAAAAAATCCTTGCCAACCGCAACTCATCAAACGAATAATCTTCGCCCAAAACTTCGCGCACCGGACTCAGGGCGATGCCGTCAGCATTTTTAAAAGCGACCATGATCCTGGCGAGGCGCTCGGGGGCGGGTTTTAAATATGAAATATCCAGTTGCGGATCGGTGGCGGCGATCTTCTCGATATGGTTGATGATCGTCCCGGGCGCCAGGCCGCGCTTATCCGATATTTGGCCGATGGTCATCTTTAACCGCAAATAATTCTTCGTTGTTTCGTGCGTCTGTCCGACGCGCGCCGGGCAAGCATCCAAACGCTCGCCGCGCTCGTTGGTGGAGCGGCGCGTCACGGCCATGAACACTTCCCCGTATTGAGCCAGCTTTTCTTCGCCGACGCCGCTAAGACGCAAAAAATCCTCGTCCGTTTGCGGCAAGCGCGCCGCCATCTCTTTAAGCGTTCGGTCGCCGAAAATAACATACGGCGGCACGCCGATTCTGCGCGCCTCTTGCATGCGCACGCTTCGCAGCTCTTCAAAAATAGCTTGATCGTAATTTATCCTTGGCGCCGCTTTAATCCTGCTCCACAGCCCGGCACTTTCATATTCGGCTTCGGGAAGGTTAACGCGCGTCGGTGCGACGCAGCCATCGCAGTTGCCGCAATTTTCGAGCGGATATTCTTCATTGAAATACTTCAGCAAAAACCGCCGGCGGCAGCCGCGCCAATAACCGTATTGCAAAACCTGTTCCAATTTTTCCCTGGCCTTCCGCTGTTCCGCCGGATCGGGAAGGGCGTTGATAAAATATTCCTGTTTGAATTTATCGGCGTAGGAAAACAAAAGGACGCAGCGGGCGGGCAAACCGTCGCGGCCGGCGCGGCCGGTTTCCTGATAGTATCCCTCGATCGACTTGGGCAGGGCGTGATGAATAACAAGGCGCACGTCGGGCTTGTCGATGCCCATCCCGAAAGCGATGGTCGCCACCATGATATTTATTTCGTCGCGAATGAACCGTTCTTGGTTTTCTTTTCTGGTTTTGGCGTCCAACCCGGCATGATACGCGGCGGCGGAAAACCCGTGGCGCGTGAGATTGTCAACCAAATTTTCGGTGTCATTTCTCGAAAAACAGTAAATGATCGCACTTTGTTCTTTGTATTCGCTCAAAAGCGAAATGATCACTCCCAATGAATTCTTTTTTGGAATAACCTCGTAGCTTAAGTTTGGGCGATTGAAACTTGAGATAAAAATTTGCGGATCTTTAAGCGCCAATTGTTTTACAATATCCTCGCGGACCCGAGGCGTGGCTGTGGCCGTAAGCGCGATAATGGGAACGCGCGGAAACGACTCGCGAAGCGTTCGCAAATTGCGATAATCGGGGCGAAAATCGTGTCCCCATTCGGAAATACAGTGCGCCTCGTCAATTGCAAACAGATTTATCGTTAAAGAGCGGAGAAAATCCTCAAAACCGGGAACGGCGAATCGTTCCGGCGCAATGTACAAAAGTTTTAATTCCCCGCGCCGCGCTCGGTTCATCACACTAACAATCTCGTCTTGCGAAAGCGTGCTGTTAACCAGTTCGGCGCTGACACCGTTCGCCCGCAAGGCATCGACTTGGTCTTTCATGAGCGAAATGAGCGGCGAAACGACAATGGCCAATCCGTCGCGCATAAGCGCCGGGATCTGAAAACAAAGCGACTTGCCGCCGCCGGTCGGCATCAAGACCACGCTGTCGGCGCCGCGAAGCACATTGTCAATGGCCTCCCGCTGCAGCGGCCGGAACTCTTCGTAGCCGAAATATTTTTTTAAAATGTTTTTCATAGCGCGATCAATACCATTATAAACACTCCAATTCTAATGTCAAATATCTTAACAAATGGCTTGACAAACTAGTTTACAATGATACACTGTGGATAACATTATGCTGGGAAAATTCATTTTAGGACAAAGAAAAAAGTTCGGCCTTACCCAAGAATTCGTTGCGTCAGAAATAGGCGTTTCGCGCCCCACCTTTATGCAGATAGAACAGGGCGAGCGCGACATAACCATCACCGAAGCGAAAAAGCTCGCCGATATTTTTTGCATACCGGTCGAGGATTTTATCGAGGGCCGCGATACGTCGATATTGGTCGATCTTGAGAAACCCGAAAAAAAGAAACCAGCCAAGAAACAAAGGGCGCGAATAAGCGTTCCGCAAAAAAACCTGACAAAATTCAGAGCGGTTTTGATCTATATTTTAAAAAAGGTCGGCGGAAAAACAAATGTCGGCATGACGGTTCTCTACAAACTCCTGTACTTCATCGATTTCGACTATTACGAAAAATACGAGGAGCAGTTAATGGGTTTGGTGTATTTGAAAAATCAACTCGGGCCGACCCCGCTTTTGTTCGACGGTTTGATCGAAGAAATGTTAAAAAATGGCGAGTTGGAAAAAGTGAACAGCAAATTCTATAAGTACCCTCAAACAAAATATTTAGTTAACCCCGACACCAACCCCGACCTCTCTGTCTTGAACGGGCAAGAACAACAGCATATCGATTGGGAACTGAGCCGCCTTTCCGACTGCACCGCCGCCCAGCTTTCGGCTTTGTCTCATAAAGACGCGCCATGGATAGCCGCCCAAGAGGGCAAGCCGCTTAATTATGAAGCGGTATTCTACCGCACGCCCGAAACATCAGTGCGTATTTATGACGAGTCGGACGAAAATTAATTTTGGGGCGGGAACCCAATCTCGTTTGGAAAGTGGTATAATGGAGTTCTAACAATTTGCCTAAACATTATGCTCGTTATTGGCACCAAAGCGCCGGAGTTTGCAGCGCCAGACCAAGCGGGAAAGATCCATAAATTGTCCGATTATGCGGGCAAATGGGTGCTTTTGTACTTTTATCCCAAGGACTTCACCTCGGGCTGCACCACCGAGGCCTGCGGAATCCGCGACAACTACGAAGGGTTCAAGAAGATCGATGCCATCGTGCTGGGCGTCTCGACCGATTCGGTCGAAAGCCACGCCGGTTTTGCCAAAGAGCACTCCCTCCCCTTCCCCATCCTTTCAGACCCGGAAAAAAAGATCGTCAGCGACTACGAGGCGAATGGCATCATGACCAAGCGAATTTCGTACCTCATCGACCCGGCGGGGCAGATCGCCAAAACCTACGACAACGTCAAACCGTCCGAACATGCCGCCCAGATTTTGACCGATCTCGCGCAATTAAAAAAATAAATGACCATCTTTCCCAGCATCGTCTTTTTCGTCCTTATCGCTTTCTTGCTCACCATGCTTTTGGCGAGCGCCGCGCCGTGGGTGCCGACGCGCCGCAAAGACATGGAACGGGTCTTAAAACTCGCCAACATCAAACCAGGCGAGGTCTTTTACGACCTTGGCTGCGGCGACGGACGGCTTATTGCCGAAGCGTCGCGCGCCGGAGCCGTTGCAACCGGCTTCGACATCTCGCTCATGTCATACCTCATGGCGCTTACGCGGCTCGTTGCG
>CAIQCM010000065.1 GCA_903870305.1 uncultured bacterium | reverse complement strand
CGATCTATTTGCGCCTGGGGATTTGGCTGGATATCAACGTAAGCGGTTTCGCTTGCACGTTTGATCGGATAAAGAATATTGCTCGGCGACGCTTGTTGGGCCGCAAAGACGGTACCGCCGGCGCTCAAGACCAAAAAAGCGCCAAAACCAAAAGCGTAACGCCAAGCAAAACTACGTTTAACGCTAAAGCCGTCCGCATGAATTGCGGCCATGACATTTTCTTTGATGTGCGGCGGCGGAACAGACGAATCTTCGCGCAGTTTGCCGATCATTTTTTCCAGATTATAGTTCATGGTTTTTCCGTTAATACCGTTTTTAGCGATTTAAGCGCGCGGTGCAAGCGAACATAAACGGCGTTCGGCGTTACCTCAAGCGTTTTGGCGACCTCATTTATTTCCAGCTCGTCCAAATAGCGCATGACCAGCACATCCCTGAATTCCGGACGGATCTTGGCGAGCGCTTCAGCCAACGCGATCTTGTCGAACTCGCGATCAAGCAAAACCGTGGCGCGATCATGCTCATCGGGTCGGTCATAGGCCGTGAGATCGTCTGACGGAATATCGGCGGTGCTTTTGCGGCGATAATGGTCGGTCAGCGCATTCTGTGCCGTTGTGTAAAGGAATTGTTTAAGGTAAGTGATCTTTTTCCCGGAGTGAACATATTCCCAACACTTTAAAAAGGTCTTTGAAAGCAAGTCCTCGGCGGTTTCTTTGTTCGGTGCGCGGTATGATAAATGCCGCAAAAGGGCTGGCGCATAACGGTCATAAGCCGCACTAAACGCCTCCGGGTCGCCCTTTTGGATCCGTTCGGCAAGCAGGGCATCGGTCAATTTTGTCCACGCATTTGCCATATTTGACGCGAATTAAGCGTTTATCTTACCGGAAAAGCTTACTCTAACAATTTCTAAAGTCAACCGTTGGGCGGCTTCGCGTTATTTGGCGGAATTTTTGGCAATTCAGGTGGTTTTGGCCGGCTCGACGGTGGCGTTTTAAGCGCTGAAAGCGAGATGGTTTGCGGCGCGGGATTGGCAACGGGCGGGGCTATTTGCGCGCTCGGCGGTGCAGGTGCGACCGAATAAATCACATTTGGCGCAGGTGCTACAGACCTAACCGGCTTGGCCGTGCCGGAACGAACTAATTCCAAACAGTCCTCGCAGTAAATGGGGCGATTGGGATCGAACTTAAAGCCGACCGTGAACTTCTTGCCGCAGCGCGAACAAGTGGCCTCATAGATCGGTTTCTTACTCCTGGGACGTTCTTCAGCGTCCGCGGCGGCTCCTTCCTCGGGTTCGCTCCATTTAATGACCTTTTCTTCGATGACCGCGCGCGGCACGGCATAGCGTTCGCGCGAGACCTTGATGACCTTTTCCGCGTTCCCGGTAATGTCGGCAAAAGGCGGCAAAGTGTTCGCTGAAAAAGGATTTGAAGAAACGCCGTCGATCATGAGCTTAAGGTACACCTGGAATTTGGTGAGGTTCACGAGGTCTTGGATCGTAAAGGTCGGCATGAATTCGTTTTCCATGAACTCGGCGTCCTTGGCGCCGACCCGGTAGACGACGATCGTGCCGACGTTGCCGAAAATGGCGGGACGCACCGTTTCTTCGTCAAGCTGTTCAATATACTGGTGCGCAACGATCAAGTTAAGCCGGTATTTTCTTGCCTCGGAAAGAATATTGGCAAAGGCCTCGGTGGCGAAGTTTTGAAACTCGTCGACGTACAAATAAAAATCTTGGCGATCCTTTTCCGGCGTATCGACGCGCTCCATGGCCGCGAGTTGAATTTTTGTGATGAGCATGCCGCCGATCAGCTTCGAGTTGTCCTCGCCAATGCGTCCCTTGGCCAGGTTCATGATGAGGATCTGACGGTTGTCCATGATCCCGCGTATGTCGATCGTCGACTTCACTTGCGCGAGCATGTTCCTAATGATCGAAGCGGAAAGGAATTGCCCGACCTTATTCTGGATGGCGGCGATCGCCTCTTTTCGGAATTTATCTTCCCAAACATTGTACTCGTCGACCCAGAACGCTTTCACGACAGGATCTTTTATTGAAGCGACGACGCGCGCGCGAAAACCCTTGTTGGTGAGAAGACGATTGATTCCCAAAAGCGTCGAGCCGGGATAGTCAAGAAGCGACATGATGCAATTGTTCATGATGTGCTCCATGCGCGCGCTCCAAACGTCGGGCCAGATCTTTTTAAAGACGCCCATGAGGCCGGAAGCGATCAGGTGTTTGTGGCTTTCGTCGACCGCCTCAAGAATGTTGAAGCCGACCGGATAATCAACGTCCGATGGGTTGAAGTAAACGACATCGTTGATGCGATGCGAAGGAATGCACTCGATCACGTGCTCGGCAAAGTCGCCGTGCGGATCGACGATCCCGACGCCATGGCCGGCGTAAATGTCGGCCATGACCATGTTCTCGATCATCGTCGTCTTGCCCATGCCGGTTTTTCCGATAACGTAAACGTGCCGTCGGCGGTCGTCGGTCTTGATCCCGAATTTGCGCGAGGCGTTCCGGAAATTCGTCGAAGCGAATGGGATCACCTCGTTCTCGTGGTCGTGATTGTAAGGAGGAGGCGGCATGTTTTTAGGGAATTAGGAGATAAGAATTAGGAATTAGGAAGTCGGTCGTACGGATTCTTAATTCCTATCTCCTAATTCCTAATTCCAATTATACATTTAAACTGTCGGCAAACTTGACGGCGGCGAACCGGCTCCGCCGGTTGCGGGCTTTACCGGCTTTTTCGGCATTGACCATTCCCCTTCCGCAGCGCCGCCCAATTCCCGCGGCGCGGTCGGCAAGCCGGCCGGCGGCTCGGCGCGGCGCGACTCGGTCTTTTTGACCAAAGGCGCTTTGGTGGTGATGATCGGGAAATGCCAAATAGTGGCGAGCTCTACGACGTTCAACACCGACTTGGTGGCGCCGTCGTTGGAGCGGCTAATGTAGCGGCTGAGCATGCGGCGTTTCTTGCCGTCGAGCGTCCAGCGCAGCCAAAAATAATCATCTTGCGTCATGACCGGGATGTACGGCGTGAAAGCGTTCGAGCCAAGCGCGTTAAATTGGTTCAATGAGCCCTTGATTGACGGGTATATGCGCGGAATGTATTTGATCTTCTTGGGTGCGATATAGACGAAACGCAATTTGGCTTTAAAGCCGGGCTTGGCGATCTTATCGGCCACGCCTTCAAGCGTCGCTTTGGTGTCGGGTGTCATCATGAGCATGCGGAACATCGAGGTATCGTCCTTTTTCTTAACGGTCTCGCCGGGAGTAACAATGCCGCCATGCACGATTGCGTCGCTTAAGATGCCCATGGGCACGCTCGCGATCTTGCCAAACACGCTCGCCTTGGGTGTTTCTTTTATGCCGGCCATCTTCTTAATATATTTTTCGCCCGCTTTTTGCCAACCGTTGTCGTACGGCGGGTTTGCTAAAATTTGCAACCAAACCTGTTCTTCAGGGCGGATCTTTGAAAGCGATTCGAGCATCGTGCCAAGCGGATCTTTATATTCGCCGGCTAATTTTTCTTCAAATTCATCATGGGTGCGGATTTTGAAGTATTCGGGGTTCTTTAATTTGAATTCCGAACCGAAAAGATCAAGAGCATCCTCGTCTTTGGGCGGGAAAGTCATACTCCTAAACGGCGCGGCATAATCTTCGACCTCGTTTATTTCCGCATCCGGATATTGCGAAAAGACCGCCGATTCGACAAGGTCGCGAAAACGCGTCTCGGTGCGGATATAAAACTGCACGTATCCGCCATGCGAGCAGATTTCGAAAGAAAAGGTCGGTTGGAGCTTGCCATCGCGCCACTTGCCGATAAAATCGATGGCTGCGCTCGCGCCGTGGATATGCGTAAAAACATTTTCAACCGCCTTGGGGAGTTGCTCGTTCTCTTTAGGCACGTCGATCGCCAAAAGCACGTATTTGGCTTTTGCTGCGAACAAGTTTTGTCGCCAATTGAGCCAGACCGCTTTAAGACCCCACAAGCAGACGATGGTAAACGGGATCCAGCCGCCGTAAATAAAGATTGTCCCCATTATTTGAAAGGGGTTGCCGTTCGCAAAAGCGAACAATTGATCGGTGTTAATGGTGATGAATTGGAAGAACATGGCGTGTTTACAGTTTTATCGAGGATAACACAAAAAATGAAAAAAATCAAACAAAAAAGCGCGGGTTAATGTCCCCGCGCCGTTCAAGCGTACGCTTCTTGCTGCTATTGGTGTACGGGCAGATGACAGCGTCCGTCTGCCGCAATTTCACGTGGCGGGCAACGGCCGGTAAATGCCTCATTTCGCGCCATTACCCTTGTCCAGATGTCGGAGAGCGGTTCCGTCGTAACATTGCCGATTATTTCGTCATCGCCAGGACAGATGGTCACTTGTCCGTCGATCCTGACGTAAACGCCGAAGCCGCGAATTGTGCAGGGTACGCCGCCGCCGTAAGGGAAGATGCTACGGTGCTCGATCCCGAATTCCTCACGATCGATCCTTGAGAGCTCGGTTGTGAGCGCCGTGATCTGTTCTACGGTTAGGCTGTCCGGTGTGGCGATCGCGCCGCGTCCGATCGGTATCGGTGTGATGATGATCGGCATGATGTTACGGGCGCGACAACTTCGTTGCAATTGAGTCAGCTCACGAAGATTGCCGCGACCAGCTATGATGTCAAAGGCCAAGCGCGTTGGATGACAGTCGGCAAACCCGGCGGCGAGCAAGTTCTGAATTGCCAGGTTACGCCAGTCAAAGTAGTCGCGACCAAGAAGGAATCGATCAGCCATTCCGACCGCGGCATTTTGGTACTCCCGATCGACGAGGCTGTGGACCTTGATCACCACCGTCGCGCCCAGTGCCTTGAGGTCGTTTACGTAGCGCGCGCTATCCAAACGCGAACCCTCGGTGTAGATGACCGGTGTCATTCCTTCCGAAACGATCCGCTCAACGAGATCGTGAAAATTAGGATCCATGGTTGGTTCGCCGGCGCCGACAAAATTAATCGTTTTCGCGCCCAGTGCCGCCGCAGCGTTGATGAGACGGAAGCGGGCCCAAATGGACATCTCATTCGGCTGCGGTTTCTTGTGGTCATGGTTTGACGCGTCTTCGGTAAAGCACCCCGGGCAATTCAAGGAGCAAACGTTGCTTCCCAGTTCGAAGGCGACATTGAGCATCCGCCCTTCGGCCGCCGCGGAAGCTAGTTGTATTCGGGTGAAATCCCAACCGCGCATTACAAGGCCGCGGCCGCGACTGCTAATATCCAGTTCCGACGGATAGAAATCAGGATTGAAATGTTTCGGTGTCTTGATCACTGATCACCTCGCAGGTAGATTGTTCAGGTTCAATTCGTGTATTTCTAGTACCAGTAAATTTCTCGTTTGTCAAGATTAAACCAACGAAATCTTAAGAATTACCAAAACACCCCGCGGATGCGAGGTGTTTTTAATGCGGTTCGATTATTTCTTCGCTCCCCTTCTTTGCCACTCGACCAAAATGGGCGAGGCGATGAAGATTGAGGAGTAGGTTCCGAAGAAAACGCCGATAATTAGGGTGAGGACGAAGTTGTGGACCGAGGCGCCGCCGAAGAAGAAGACGGCGAGGAGCACCATCATGACGGTGAGCGAGGTGTTGATCGAGCGGGTGAAGGTTTGGTTAACCGAGTAGTTAACGATCTCGCCGAAGTCGCCGTTGCGCTTTAAGAGGTTCTCGCGGATCCGGTCAAAGACGACGATCGTGTCGTGGACCGAGAAGCCGAGCACGGTAAGGAGCGCGGTGACGAAGAGAATGTCAACTTCGTAGCCAAAGAAGTGGCCGAGCACCGAGAAGAAACCGATCGGGATGAAAACGTCATGGAAAAGCGCGATGACCGCGGCGAGCCCGTATTTCCACGAAGCAACGGGGCGCGAGACGCGGCGGAAGGCCCAAGCGACATAAAGGATGATCGCAAGAAGCACCATGATAATGGCGTAGATCGACTTTGTTTTCATTTCGCTGCCGATCGCAGGGCCGATGGAAGAAAAACTTTTTTCCTCGAGCACCTTAGCGCCGGTAACGTCATGGGTCGCGAATTTCGTTTCAAGCGCGGTAAGTATTTTTGCATGCTGGTCCTCGCCCACGTCCTTGAAACGCAGGATCGTTTCGTTCGCACCGGAGTTTTGGATCTCGACATCATTCACGCCTTGATCTTTGAAGATGCCGGCGATCGCGGACTGGTCCGGACGCGCAACGTTCCAGGATATTTCTTGGATCGAGCCGCCGGTAAAGTCGATGCCGAACTTAAGGCCCCAAACAAAAAGCGAAGCGATCGAGGCGGCAATGAGGACGCCCGAGATGACGAACCAAACGGCGCGGTATTTAATGACTTGCATAGATGTTTATTTCTTTTCTTCCGTTTTGCGTTTAAGACCTGACCCGATGAGCCACAGATGGCGCTCGACTTTGGCGCCGATCGACGAACGCAAGAAGTTGCGGGTGACAATGATGGCGGTGAACATTGAGAGCAGAATGCCGATCGCGAGCGTGATCGCAAAACCGCGCACGGTGGAGGTGCCGAACCAGATAAGAATGGCGCAAGTGATGAGCGAAGAGAAGTTCGAGTCCCGGATCGAGTTCCAGGCGCGTTTAAAACCTTCCGAAAGCGCTTCGCCCACCGTGCGATTGTTGCGAAGTTCTTCTTTGACGCGCTCGAAAATAAGAACGTTCGCGTCAACGGCCATGCCGATCGACAGAATGAAGCCGGCAATGCCCGCGAGCGTCATCGTAACGCCCAGGAGTTTGAACACGCCCAAAGTGAGCGCCGTATAAACGGTGAGCGCAAAAGCGGCCATGAGCCCGGGCAAGCGGTAGATCAAAAGCATGAAGAGCACGACCGCCAAAAAGCCGATGATGCCGGCGACCAGCGACCGGTCCAACGAAGCCGCGCCCAAGGTGGCATCAACCGTTTGCTGGGTGACGAGCGAAATGGGAACCGGAAGCGCGCCGGCGTTAAGGCGCCGCGCCAACGTTTTTGTCTCGTCAAGCGTAAAATTGCCGCTGATGACCGCCGTGCCGCCGGTGATCTTCGATTGCACATTCGGCGCGGAAATAAGCTGGCCGTCCAAGAAAATGCCGAGCGGTTTGCCGATGTTGGCGCCGGTGATGTCGCCAAAAAGCTGTTGACCTTCGGCGTTCCAAGTGAGCTGAACGGTGGGTTCGCCGCTTTGCGGGTCGAAGACGACCGTGGCGCGCTTCAGGTCTTTGCCCGAGAGCTGCGTCAGGGTCCAGCCGGCTTCACCAGCGTTCACGTTCGCGGTCGCGTCCGGCGCCTTGGTGGCGATAAGGATATGGCTAGCGCTCACTTCAAGCTGGCCGTTCACGGTTTTTTCGCCGGTTTTTTTGATGATGTGATAACCGAATTGCGAAAGTACCGGGGTTTTGGTTATTTGCCCCACTTTGAGCGCGAAAACGGCTGTGTCGAATGGCTGGACCATTGCCCCCTTGGCAAAGTAACCGAGATCGCCGCCCTTGTCCTTGGAGCCGGGGTCTTCGGAATATTGCTTGGCGAGGGCGGCAAAATCGGCGCCTTTCGCCAAAGCGAGTTTCTCAACCATGTCGGCTTTGACCTTGGCCGCGGCGTTATACGCCTTCATTTCCGGCGTGAGCGTGGGCGCGGTGACCGTGGTCGCCGCAGGCGCAGTGGTTGACTGCGTGCGGAAGTCCAAGGTCGGCGTTTCGCCGATCATCTTAATCGCTTGGTTCACGTCTTTCACGCCGGCCAGCTCAACGATGATCCGATAATGGCTGCCGCTTGTTTCGGTCTGAACCAGCGGTTCGGCCACGCCGAAAGCGTTGATGCGGCGTTCAATGACGTCGCGCACGCCGGCCAATGCATCGGCGCGATCGCCCTGGCTTATGCCGCTCATGTCGGCTTCATAAACCAAATGCGTGCCGCCCAAAAGATCAAGCCCTAGTTTCCATGGCGCTTCCGGCACAACGGGCAGTTTGATCCACTTAGTTGAATTATTTTTGGCAGCAACAGTGTTTAGCGCTTTGGCTGCGTCGTTGTACGGCTTGGGATAATCATAGAGCGCGGCCGCGAGCGTGATGATGACAATAAAGATGATGCGCCAGCGCAACTGTCCTTTCTTCGACGGTGCGAAGATCTTTTTAAGCAAGCGCCAAGCGCCGCCGCCAAAAAAGCGGAACGGTCCGGCGATTGAATTTAATGCGTTCTTTGCCTTTTCATTCATACGGTTGTGGATAGTAAGACGGTCAGATTATCACGCCTTTCGCCTAGCCGCAAGATTAAAGAGTCGAACGGCGTTATTTAATGATATTTCAAGGATATTTTCATACCCCTCCCCTCTTATTTCAGCGATTTTTTCGGCGGTTATAAGCACATTGGCCGGTTCATTGCGTTCGCCGCGGTATGGCACGGGCGTGAGGTACGGCGCGTCGGTTTCGATAAGCAAGCGGTCTTGAGGAATAATGCGAATGACGTCCCAGAGCGGATTCTCCGCCCGCCCTTTTTTGGGCGGATAAGTGACCGCGCCGGTAAATGAGATGTAAAATCCGTGCTCCAATGCTTCGCGCGCCTCGCTCACCGTGCCGGTGAAGCAATGCATGACTCCGTTAAAATATTTTTCATCCCGTAATATTTCCAGCGCTTCGGCATGCGCTTCCCGTACGTGAAGGATAAGCGGCAAGTTTCTTGCCTTGGCGGCACGGATCTGAATAATGAAATTTTTTCTCTGGCGTTCTTTGATGATCTGCCGGATGCTTTCTTCTTCGGGCAGGCGGTAATGATCAAGTCCGGTCTCCCCGATCGCGACGACCTTGGGCGAAGCAAGAAGCGGGGCGAATTTTTCTTCGTCGAACATTTCTTCTGTCGGGGGCGACGACAATTCCATTTGGTCGTGATGCGGTTGCCACACGTGTCCCGGATGCACGGCAACGGAGGCCCAAACGTCCGCGCGGCGCTCGGCCAACTCCACGGCCGCGCGCGAACTTAAATAGTTGGTTCCAACCGCGATCGCCGCAATCCCGGCGTTCTTCATCCGCGCGAGCACGATATCAAGATCGGCCGCATAAGCGGCCGCTTGCAAATGACAGTGCGAATCGATGGCCTTATAAAACATAAAAATGAAACATGAAACACGCAACATGGAACATTTTATCGGAACGGGTCCAAAAAGAATGTTTCATGCTTTATGCTTCATGTTTTATACTTTATAAAGTTGCTGGATCGACTTTGGCAAAAGCGGCATAAGAATGGATGCGGCCGCGATCAATGAGCCGGCGAGCGTCGAGCCGGCGAGCGTCGCGACGATGGGGAATGGCAAGGTCTTAATGATGATAAGCGTCGCGCCGACAACGAACACGCCCTCAAAAAATCCCAAGATGCCGCCGGCCGTCCGGTTGGCCAAGCCGACGAGCGGGATCTTCATAAAGTTGAACGTCTTTTCAAGAATATGCAGAACAACGCCGAAGACGCGAGTAAAAATAATAAGGATGACGACAAAGGCGACGATCACGCAAAGGGCTTGCGGCCAGCCCGTCTGAGTATGAAGCCAAGTTCCGCCGGCCGTGTCGAGCCGGCTTGCCACGCCAACGCCGACAATGAGGCCGAGAATGGAGCCGAGCATGTGAATGATGCCTTGGAAAAAGCCGTTAACGACAAAAAGAATGACGCAGGCGGCGAGAATAAGGTTAATGGTTTGGACGGACATAGGTTGTTGGTTATTGGTTGTTGGTCGTTGGTTGTTGAAGACGGGGAAACAGCGGTTCGCCCTTGCTCACCTTGGTGCCGGGTTTTAATAGGCCCCAAGTTTGCAATTCGCTTAACGGCTCTTTGCCAAGTTCCGTCGACACGCCCAGTCGCGCAAGGATGTTCTCGGCGGTTTCCGGCATGAAGGGCCAAAGCATGAGCGCAATGTGCCTGATCGTTTCGGCGAGAACGTACAATAATTTTGAAAGTTCGGCCTTGTCGGTCTTTGCCAACACCCATGGTTCGCGTTCGGTGACCAGTTTGTCGGCCGAACCAATAACATCCCAAACATCAGCAAGAGCCAAATGAAAATCATGGGCCTTGATGTGCTCTTCATACGCGAGCCAGGTCGACTCAACTACCGCCTTCGCGACGGCGGGGACAACGCCGTTCTCGTATTTTTCGATCATGGCGAGGACGCGCGAAACCAGGTTGCCGACGCCGTTAGCGAGGTCGCCCGCATAGCGCTCGCGCATGCGCGCATCTGAATAATCGCCGTCGGAGTTGAATGGAACTTCGCGCAGCAAAAAATACCGGACCGGTTCGACGCCGAATTTTTCCACCAAAGCGAACGGATCAATGACGTTCCCAAGCGTTTTGGACATTTTGCGCCCGTCGGCGGAGATGTGACCATGGACGGCGACCTGGTGCGGAACCTCGACGCCGGCGGCCATAAGCATGGCCGGCCATAAGACGGCGTGAAAGCGCGAGATCTCCTTGCCGATCACATGAACGTCAGCCGGCCAATGTTGTTTGTACCGTTCGTCGGGAAAACCGGCGGCGGTGAGGTAGTTGGTCAGCGCATCGAACCAAACATACATGACCTGGCTGGGGTCATTGGGCACGGGAATGCCCCAGCTGAGCTGGCGAATTGAACGCGAAATGCTCACATCCTCAAGATTCTTAACCCACTCCTTAACCTCGTTTAAACGGCCGGATGGCGTGACAAAATCCGGACGAAAAGCAAAAAGTTTTTGAAGCGCGTCCTTGTAGTCGGTCAATTTGAAAAAATAATTCTCGTCTTCCAAATGCTCGGGGACGGTATTGTGATCCGGGCACTTTCCGTCGACCAATTCCTTTTCGGTTTTGAACGCTTCGCAACCGACGCAATATAGCCCGGAATATCGCTTTTTATAGATCTTCCCGTTCATCGCGGCGCGGCGCCAAAGTTCTTGCGAGGCGACGACATGCCGCGCTTCGGTCGTGCGGACAAAATCGTCATTCGAGATGTTAAGCACATCGGCCAAGAGGCGGAACCGGGCTGAGATCTTGTTGGTAAACGCTTGCGGATCGGTCTTGGCGCGTTCGGCGGCTTGAAAAATTTTCGCACCATGCTCGTCGGTGCCGGTTGCAAAAAACACGTCCTCGTCGCGCATCCGGTGGTAGCGGGCGAGAACGTCGGCGTAAAGCAACTCCAAGGCGTAACCGATATGCGGTTCGCCGTTAACGTAGGCAATGGCGGTGGTGATATAAAATTTGTCAGGCATGCAATAATTCTATCAATTTACCGGAGCCAACACAATTACAAACTCCCCTTGAGCGCGGATCCTCCCGGCTGTGGTCAATTCGGCGAGGGTGCCGCGATCAATGGTTTCGAACATTTTGGTGAGTTCGCGGCAGATTACGGCATGTCGCTCGGGGCAAATGGCGCGCAGCTCCATAAGAGTTTTCTCAATGCGATGGGGTGATTCAAATAAAACGGCCGTATGTTTCGTTGCAGCGATCTCGTTTAGGCGAGTGGTTCTTCCTTTTTTGTGCGGCGGAAAACCGAAGAAAGTGAAAATGTCGGAGTAAAATCCCGAAACGGAAAGCGCGGCGGTGACGGCGCTGGGTCCGGCGATTGGAATAATTTTCACCGTTTCTTTAAGCTCGCGAAGAACTTCTGAGACCAGCCACGAGCCGGGGTCGGAAACGGCCGGCGTGCCAGCGTCGCTTACAAGCGCAAGCGCCGCGCCGTTTTTAAGCTTGTCGATAATGCGCCGCACGGTGCTCGCGTCCGCGTTCGCGTCAAAACGTTCGACCGGAGTATGAACATCAAAATGCGATAATAATTTTTTGGCCACGCGCGTGTCTTCGGCCAAAACCAAATCAACCCCGCGGAGCGTCGTGATGGCGCGCGGGCTTATGTCCTGCAGGTTCCCGATGGGGGTGGCGACAATATAAAGCGTTCCGGGCATGCCGTTAGAATATAAGAAAAGCGGCTCGTTGTCCACGAGCCGCCTGAGTTCTACGAAGTGAAATGGGCTATTCGTGCCGTTCGTCCGCGATCGTCGGCAGTTCCGGTGGCGGCAGTTCGGGGGCGATCGGCTTTGTCTTGTCTTCAGTACGATCAACCGGTTCCGGAACAGGGGCATGCATACCCGCCCTGCTCGCTTCGAGCTTATCGATCACCTCTTTTGCCGCGGCGACGACCTCCGGATCGGCGTGCAGTTCCCCTGACACCACCGTCTTTGGTATCTCCAGAAATTGCGGCGACGGCGTTGTCATGTTTTCGAGCAATTCATGCGCCTCGGCCAGCTCTTTTTGCAAACCGGCGATCGTGATGTCGGAGGCCTGTTGATGTGCGACCAAGCGCCTGATGTCGTCTTGGTGCGCTTCCAAGAGTAGCCGCAAGTCCGCATTCTCGTTCATAAGTGCGGCTCTTGCCGCATTTTCTTGATCAAACACTATGGACTGCGCACTGTTCCGGTCATTGGCATCGATGAGCCGCAACTTGGTAGCGCCAAGCTCCTCGCGAAGCATGTTAATGGTGTCTTTCGTGTCCTCGTCCGGCAGGCGAGCGTGAATGCTGGCGATCTGCCGACGCTGGGCGAAATACAGGAATAAACCAAGAGGGATGAGCAAGCTGATGAGGTAATGCATGGCATAGAGCTTGCGGTTCCATGCGGAAAGGTCCTCATATCTGCGCGCGTCTTGTTCTTTTTCATCCGTAAGCCGTTTGATCTCGGCAACGGCGTTATCTTTCTGCGCCCTCACTGATGTCAGCTTGATATCAAGGTCGAGTCGGTCATTCCAGATCTTGTCCAGCTCGTCTTGCGATCTGTCGAGCCGGCCCTTGAGCGCATCAACCTGCCCATTGGCTTGGGTGATCGCGATTTTAGCTTCGAACACCTTGGCGTTCAACGACTTGATCTTGGCGGCAGCGGCTGAAGCTTCAGAATCGGTCGGTTTCATGAATTCGGCAGCGGCCGTCGGCTTTGCCGCGGCGGGTGCGGTCTCGGAATCCCGTAGAACCACGTCTGGCGCCTGATTGGTCTCACCTGGGACGCGAGGTTCGCCTAAGTTCATGAGAAGCAAAAAAGGGATCGCGAGCTTGAGCATGATCGTTCCTCTCTTTCTTTGTTGTTTGAAACGGTTAAAAAACCGCGTTGTTAACGGCCTGTTCCGATCTTTATCGGAATTTGTGACATTAGCACTAAATGCCGACCTTGTCCAGTTGGGCGATCGCCGCGGACTCAAGTTCGGGCAAACCCTCGATCAATACTTCCGCTTCGCGAACAATATTGATCTTGGCGCGCGTTTCCGGATGTTCGGGCAAAAACAGCGAACAGCAGTCCTCGTGGGGGCGGATCGAGATGTCATACGTTCCGTATTCGCGCGCCTCGGCCATGATCTCCTCCTTGTTCATTCCGATCAAAGGTCGAAGGATCGGCAAGTGGACGGCATCGGAAACCGCGGCGATGTTCTCGACCGTTTGCGAAGCGACCTGGCCCAAACTTTCGCCCGTTGCCAAAGCCAGTATCCCCTCTTTTTTGGCGATAAGTTCGGCAATGCGGAACATCGAGCGTCGATACAGCACGACACGAAGCCCCGGCGGCGCAAATTTAACCGTTGCTTTTTGAATGTCGGCGAACGGCACCATATAGACGGTCATGCCGCCTTGGGACTTGGCTATTACTTGCGCGAGCTCTTTTACTTTTTCGAGCGAAGCGCGGGTCGTGATCGGATAACTGTGAAAATGAATGCCGAAAACAGCGGCGCCGCGGCGCTGGAGTCGCAACGCGGCCACCGGCGAATCGATCCCGCCCGAGAGCATCATCAGGATGGGCGCTTGCGAGCCGGTGGGAAGGCCGCCGGGACCGTTCCAGCGTTCGACGGAAACATACGCGTCGCGCTCTAAGAGTTCGACAACGCAGACAATGTCCGGTTCGCGCATTTTGACCGTTCGTCCGGTCGCTTCTATTATCTTTTCGCCGAGCGAAGCGTTCATTTCCATCGAGGTCGAAGCAAAGTTTTTGTCGGAGCGAAGACAATCAACCTTAAACGATCCCGCGGGCGCATTCTTCATAAGGTCTACCGCAATGTTGGCGATCGCGTCCATGTCCGGAGCGACGCGGACGGCGGGCGCGGCATAAACAACACCAAAAAGAAACGGCATGAGTTTCTTTACCGCTTCAAGGTCGGTCTCGGCCGAAACATCGGCCAGGATCCGCCCGCGAACGATACGCACGTTTCCCAAGCCGGTGTCTTTCAAGACCTGCGCGATGTTGCCTGCGAGCATCTTTTCAAAAAAAAGACGATTGCCCGTCTTAAGGGCAATCTCGCCGTAGTGGAAAATGATCGTATTCGAATGAAGCATGAAACATGAAGCATGAAACACTCTTGCGCCCACAGGCGCTTTAATGTTTCATGTTGCGTGTTCCGTGTTTCATGACTCCAGCTCGTCCGAGCCGCAGGTGGGGCAAACGGCGGTGAGCGAGTTGGTCTCGTCGCAGTCGGCGCACTGGTTTCCTGCGCTGCCGCGGAGCACCTTTTCGCCGCCGCAAGCGCCACAGCGCATGATGACCTCGTTTTCCTCGATTTCGCCGCAAAACTGGCAGGAATACGACATAATTGAGGGGTTAATTATACCGTGATAATACTACGTTCTTAACCGTTTGGTCAACTTCGTGTTTTGGAAAACCTGACCGAATATCTAATGCCTAATATCTAATTTCTAATCCGATTAATTCGACTTTTGGTGAGCTTGCCGAACCATTCGATATTAGTCATTCGACATTGGGTGTATAATTGATTCATAACCGTTAACTCATAACAAATTACTTATGGAATACAAAGCCAAACCGTTGCCTTTTAACAAAGAACTCACGGGAATATCGAAGAAGACCGTCGAGATCCATCACGACAAGCTCTATGCCGGTTATGTTGCAAAGTTGAACGAGGTGAATGCAAAACTCGAAGCGGCGCGCGACAACGAAGAGATGAAAGCGGCCGCCAACCAAACATATTCCGATCTGCGCGCTTTGCGCATGGGCGAGATCTTCGCCGCGAACGGCGTTTATCTGCACGAAGCGTATTTCAACTGTCTTGGCGGCGATCCCTCGGCTCCGCTCGGGACTGGCGGCGGTAAACTCGCGGATGCGATTGCGGCCAAATGGGGAACGGTGGAAAAATTCACCTCAATTTTTTCGGCCGCAGGTATGAGCGTGCGCGGCTGGGTCGTGCTCGCTTATGACGCGAATGTAAATGAGTTGAAGATCTACGGCGCCGACAGCCACGACCAAGGCGGCGTTTGGGGTTGCATTCCGCTGATCGTCTTGGACGTCTATGAACACGCCTACTTTATCGATTACGGTTCAGATCGGAAAAAATACATCGTTGATTTCTGGAAGAACTTGGACTGGTCCGCCGCCGATGCGATCTACGAAAAAATAATGAAATTAAATTCATAAAATACTATGGCCGAAATAATCGACAATCTGCGCGTCGGCGCACGCGCACCTGAAATCGCGCTCAAGGGGGTGATTAACGGCGGCGAATTAAATGATTATCGATTGGCGGATTATCGCGGCCGGTGGATCGTGTTATTTTTCTATCCGAAAGATTTTTCTTTTGTCTGTCCGACCGAGGTCAAAGAGTTCTCGCAACGCTGGGACGAATTCGACATGATTGACGCGACCGTCATGGGTATTTCCACCGACTCCATAGAATCGCATGTCAACTGGGTAAAAGACCTGGGGCGCATCCGCTATCCCCTTCTCTCCGATGCCGATCATTCCGCATCCAAGAAATATCGTACGCTGCTTCCCGACGAAGGCGTGTCCTTGCGCGGCACCTTTATCATCGATCCTTTGGGGGTCTTGCGCTATGCGCTTTATCATGACAACGCCGTCGGGCGCTCGGTATCCGAGACGTTGCGCGTCTTGGCGGCTTTGCGCACCGGCGAGATGTGTCCGGCCGAATGGCAGCCGGGCGAGCCGACGCTGGGCATCACCGGCGATATTGATTAAACAAGAAAAAAACCGTCGAGCTGAGCTCGACGGTTTTTCGTTAAATGCCTTTCAACCAATTAAGCATCGTTCTTACGCCAAACCCGGTACCGCCTTTGTTTGTATATGGATTAACGTCGCGCTCGGCAAAAGCCGGGCCGCAAATATCCAAATGCGCCCAAGGAATATCATCGGTGAATTCTTTAAGAAACAACCCGGCCATGAGCGTGTCGCCATATCGAATGCTGGCGACGTTCCGTAGATCGGCGTGGTCGCCGATAATGAACGGCGCATAACCAGCATACAGCGGTAGTTCGCATACCTCTTCGCCGGAACGCGCCGCCGCTTCTTTAATATAGTCCGCGAGTTTTTTATTATCGCTCAAAATAGCGGCGATGTCGGACCCGAGTGCATACATGCAACTTCCTGTAAGAGTGGCGAGATCGACGATCGTATCAGGTTTGATCTTGGTGGTAGTATAAGCGAGCGCATCGGCGAGTGTAAGGCGGCCCTCGGCGTCGGTATTCAATATCTCGATGCTTTTTCCGTTCATGGCCGTAACAATGTCGCCGGGACGCACGGCTTTTCCCGACGGCATGTTTTCACAGGCGGCGATAAGTCCATGTATCTCAGCGTCCGCTCCAATATCGGACAAGACGGAAAAAACACCGAGGACGGAGGCGGCGCCGGCCATATCACACTTCATGGTCACCATTTCGCGCGTCGGCTTAAGCGATAAACCACCTGAGTCATAGGTCAGCCCCTTGCCGACAATCGCAATCTTGCGATAGGTCTTATTTGCCCTATCGGGCTTATAGGTTAAGTGTAAAAAATACGGCGGCTCGTCCGAACCCTTGGCCACGGCCAAGAAGGCGTCCATGCCGAGCTTGGCGCAAGCGGCCGCGTCGAGAACTTTTAATTTTATATTTTTGTCGTTCGTGGCGATCCGTTCAGCGTGTTCCTTAAGATGCGTCGGCGTCATGCCTCTGGCCGGTTCATTGACCAGGTCGCGCGCGTAAACGGTCGCGCGCGCATAGACCTCGCCCAAGGCGATGCCTTTTTCAATAGAACGCACAGAGACGGCTTCCGGCGCGACAAGGGTGAGTGTCATTGGTTTTCGTTTATTCAAACGCGCGGCCTCTTTGGGCTTGAACGTCAAATATTTGTAATCGGCGAGGAGCGCACCTTCAGTAACGGCTTGCGCCGCTTCAGCCGGATCAAGGCCAGCGTTCGCAAATATGCAAACAACGCTGGTCGCTTCTATCTTGCCGGCATAACGAACCATCGCCCCGGCGGCGCGGCGAAGCGCTTCCAAATTAAAAGTTTTTTTATCGCCCAATCCGACAAGCAAAATGCGATTAAACGGCAATTTGCCGTGCGTGTGCAAGACAAGTTGGTCGCCGAGCTTGCCGCCAAATTGTTCCTCGGCCGTCATCACGGTCAGCAATCCGCCGAGCGCCTTGTCCGCCGCTTTAAGCTCGCCCGAGAAAGTTTGCGTGCCGCTAAAAACGCCAAAGACCGCCAGCTCGGCTTTTTCTTTCAAAATATCTCCCTTTGTTACAATTATATTCATAGAAGTGACAGGTCGATCGTCGTGTCGAGGCGGATCTGCGAAACAAAATCCGGAATGTGGCTTACCATGAGAAGCGCGCCTTCGTAATCGTTAAGGGCTTTGGCGATAACGGGCAAGTGGCGGAAGTTGATGTGGTTGGTCGGCTCGTCCAAGATAAGCAAACCGGGACGCTGCAAAACCAAACGCGTAAAGACAAGGAGTCCTTTTTGCCCTTCGGAGAGTCCGCCGATCTTGTTGCCCAAGGCCTTGCCGTCTAAGAGAAAGCCGGCCGCGGTCGAACGCAAGCGCTGTTCGTCGAATATTTCCATCACCTCGCGAAGGGAGTCGTAGGCCTTTTGATCATGATCGAGCGTTGAAAAATCCTGGCTGTAGTAACCAACGCGAACATTTTCGCCGATCGTAATGCCGGGCGCGGTATGCGCAACAATGCGGCGCAATAGCGTGCTCTTGCCGATGCCATTGGGGCCGGACACCAGCACATGGGTCCCCTTCCGCAGAGTCAAAGCAAGATCTTTCTCGACCGGCTCGCCGTCCTTAACGATCCCGACCTTGGTAATGTCCAAGATCTTGCCGCTGAATTCAAAATCAAATTCTTGCGCGGGTATTTTAAAGTCCCGGATGGTCTTGTCCTCTTGCCGCACCTCGACCATGCTTTCTTCCATGTCCGTTGCGTACTCGCGCATTTTTTTGGCCACCGAACGCAGCTTGCCGCCCTTGTGAGCGAAGACCTCGGCTTGCGCCATCTTTTTCTTTATTTCCGCTTCGGCTCGGGCGTTGGCCATGTTCTCGCGCTCGATCCGTTTCGCGATCTCCTCGACGACGTTAAAATAGTTACCGACGTATTGTTCGATCTTTTTCGTATGCACGTCCAAGTACAGCACGCCATCGGTAAAGGCGTTCAAGAACTCCGCATCGTGCGAGATGACGATAACGGTCTTGTCATAACACATGAGGAATCCGGTCAAGTGTTCGATGCCGGCTTGGTCAAGGTTGTTGGTCGGCTCGTCTAAGAGAAGGATGTCCGGGTCCTGGATAAGCGAGTAGGCCAAAAGCAAACGCGCTTGCTGTCCGCCGGAGTGGGCCTTAAGTTTTTTGCCGAGATCGGTCTTGAGGTTTACCGCATCCAGAACGTCGGCAATTCGTTTATCGAGATTAAACGGAACTTCGGCAAAGGTTTCACCAAACCATTCGCGAACGGTTTTGTCGGTGTCGGTTGGCGCAATAACCTGGCGCGCGTGTCCGACCCGCGCATCCTTGGGGGTGGTAAAGATCGTTCCGGACTTGAGTTTCAAATTGCCTAAAATAAGATTGAAGAGTGTTGATTTGCCGGCGCCGTTTTGACCCATAAGCGCCACTTTCGAGCCGTTCCTGACCGAAAAACTCGCCTCATCCAAGATGGGCTTGTTCTCGCCGTATTCAAATTTTGCTTCGCTAAAACGAAGGACGACGGTGTCGTTTGCCATAAGCCATGATATTAGCTGATTTTTTCGCCTTTGGCAAGACGGCGGCCTGCGTCTATAATATTATCGTATGCAGTTACCAAAAAGACGAGGCGAATGGAAGCGCGATCTGGCCGCAGCCGACGAATATCTGACGCCGGACGCGATCGATGAACTTAAACGCGAGCTTATTAGTATTCAAGCGGCGCGGCCGGGAGCCGTTTCGGAATTGGCGCGCACCCGTGAAATGGGCGATCTTTCCGAGAATTTCGCTTACACCGTGGCCAAAGGCAAGGTCATGGGCATGGATAACCGTCTTATTGAAATAAAAGAACAGCTAAAGCGCGTAAAACCATTGAAGATCGGCGGCAATGCCGGAGGATTCATAGCTGCCGGTTCGATCGTGACCGTTGAGGTGAATGGCAAACAAAAAACATTAACGCTCGTTGGCACGCAGCAAGCCGATCCGCTCTCGGGAAAAATTTCTTTTCACTCCCCTGTCGGCGCCGCGCTCATGGGGCACCTCGCCGGCGACGAAGTGACCGTTACTATAAATAACAGATCAGTCGTATATAAGATCATCGAGGTAAAATAAAACCGGATGCAGCGTTCTGCTCCGGTTTTAAGCGGCGGGGAGAAGGTCGGGGTCGGGCAGCCGGTCGCAAAAATGATTGCAATGCTGATTCCTGACCACGCGCATATCGTTCGTATCGGGGTCGAACACGCATTCATATTCTTCGCCGCGCAAGATATATCCACTGCAACGGTCGCAAAGAAGCATTGCCGCGGCGGTTCGTCGAACGACGCGGCTTTTCGGACGTTCGCTATCCCTTTGTCTCCTTCCGGTAAAAAGATCGATCACTGAGAATGTTCGTTGCCGGTCTTCGT
>CAIQCM010000064.1 GCA_903870305.1 uncultured bacterium | reverse complement strand
TCCGGGAAACGGCGAACTCTATACGCTCGCATATAATTTTGGCGACAAGACAACGCTCGAGTTCCGCACCACTTACGAAATGTTCATTCAGAGTTTCTCCCTGGGGTCTACGGGGCCGTCAAAGCCGTAAATATGGCCATACGCGTCATATCCGTTCGGTCGTCGGGCGTGAGCGAACGCGTTGTCATCGGCTTGGCGAAAAAAGCGGCGCGCGCCATGAATCGACCGGAAGATGACATCGCCGTGGTCTTCACGAACGCGAATGCCATGCGCAAATTGAATCATGCCTACCGCGGCAAGGACCGAACGACCGACGTCCTGTCGTTTCCCGCCGATGCGGAGGGTGAACTGGGCGACATTTTCATTGCGCCAGTAGTGGCAAGGGTCAAGGCGGAAGAAAGGGGAGTCGGCTACCGCGAATACCTGGCGCTCCTCATCGTCCATAGCGTGCTTCATTTGGGCGGGTATGATCACCATGCGGAAAAAGAAGTTGCGGCGATGGCAAGAATGGAGAATAAAATATTAAAAAGCTTTTAGGTATTAGCTTTTAGCTTTTATACGGTTCCCTAAAACCTAACAGTTAAAACCTAACAGCTAACAATGAACGATCTTAAGAAATTTGGAAAAAGTTTGTCCTATGCCGGGCGCGGGCTTCGCGAGGTTTGGCGGCAAGAGAATAGTTTTCGCATTCATATTCTCGCTTTCATTGTTTTGCTCATTCTGATCGTCGGTTTGGGGATAAACGGGGTTGAAGCATCTGTGCTCCTCATTGTTGGGAGCGCCGTTATTGTGCTAGAATTGGCTAACAGCATCTTCGAGCGTTGGCTCGACATCGCCTCCCCTAGGGTCGGCGCGCAGGTGCGCGATGCCAAGGACATCATGGCCGCCACCGTGCTGGTCGCTTCAATTGCCGCCGTCGCGGTCGGCGCCATCATCATAATTCCTCATCTTAAATTTTAATGGCCGACAAGATCATCACCGGGCTCGACATCGGTTCCACCGCCATCCGCGTCGTGGTCGGTCAATTGTTGCCCGCCGAAGCTGCGGACAGGGTCCATATTATCGGCGCCGTGACCGTGCCGGCCAGGGGAATCTCGCGCGGCACGATCGTCTCCATTGAAGAAGCGGTCACGAGCATTTCCACGGCCATCGAGGCGGCCGAACGCATTGCCGGCTTACCCATAGAATCGGCCTATGTCGGCGTTTCCGCCGCCCACACGCTCTCACAGACCTCGCGGGGGGTGATTGGCGTTTCGCGCGCCGACGGCGAAATTAAGAACGAAGACGTCGATCGCGCGGTTGAAGCCGCCAAAATGGTCGCCACTCCGGCCAATTACGAAATTCTCCACGTTCTTCCCAAAAGTTACACGGTCGACGGACAGATCGGCGTGCGCGATCCCTTGGGCATGACCGGGATCCGCCTTGAGGTCGAGTCGCTTATCATCCAAGGTCTTTCATCGCATCTGCGCAACCTGACCAAATGCGTCCATCGCACGGGGATTGAGATTGACGCGCTGGTGCTGGGGTCCTTGGCTGCGGCCGAAGCCGTGACCAACGCCCGCGAACGCGATCTCGGCGTCGCGGTCGTCGTTATTGGCGCCGCCTCGTCGTCGCTCATCGTCTATGAGGGCGGCGACGTGCTCGCCGTGGCCTCCGTGCCGGTCGGCGCTGAACATATCACCTCCGACATCGCCATCGGCTTGCGCACATCGCTCGACGTGGCGGAAAAGGTCAAAGTGGCGTTCGGCTCGGCCGCGCCAAAGGACATTGCCAAAAAAGAAGAGATCGACTTGGCCGAATTCGGCGCGCCGGAGAGCGAAACGGTTTCGCGCAAATACGTTTGTGAAATAATCGAAGCGCGCGCCGAAGAGATCTGCGAAAAGATCGACCGCGAACTGCGGAAGATCGACCGGAGCGGCTTGCTTCCGGCGGGTGTCGTCTTAACCGGCGGGGGAGCCAAACTCGCAGGCATGACCGAAACGGCCAAGCGCATCCTGCGTCTGCCGGTTGCGGTCGGTTATCCGACGGGTGTTTCCTCGATCACCGACAAATCGTCGGACGCGGCTTTTGCTCCGGCCGTCGGATTGGTCCTTTGGGGCAGCCAAGTCGCTTCCGTCGGCGAGGAACGCGGGGGAAACATCATGAACAAGCTCGGCGGCATTAATGCCGTGGGGAGAGGTGTTAAAAAGCTTTTTAAGAGTTTGATACCGTAGACGGATCAAGCGAAATCGGCCAACCTCGCCCGTGCGGCGATTTTTTTATTGACCCGAACGCATGTTAGCGATACAATGATTGACCAGTTAAGAATCATCCACACCACCGAATACAGAATGTATTCATTGAGATAATGAAACATGAAGCACGTAACATGAAACATTCCGTCGAGCCGGGCTCGACAAGAGTGTTTCATGATCCATGTTCCATGCTTCATAAACCCATATGCCAGAAATAAAACCGGATGTTGAAACGTTCGCCAAGATCAAAGTGATCGGCGTCGGCGGCTCGGGCGGGAACGTGGTTAACCGCATGATCCAATCAAAGATCAAGGGTATTGATTTTGTTGCGATCAACACCGACGTGCAAGCGTTGCATCATTCGCTTGCGCCGGTGAAGCTCCATATCGGCCGCGCCATCACGCGCGGGCTGGGCGCCGGCATGGACCCGGACATCGGCCGCCGTTCGGCCGAAGAGAACCAGAACGAGATCCGCGACATCTTGAAGGATTCGGACATGGTCTTCATCACTTGCGGACTTGGCGGGGGAACGGGGAGCGGCGCCGCGCCGATCGTCGCCGAACTCGCCAAAGAAGCCGGCGCGCTCACGGTCGCCGTCGTCACCAAACCGTTCACCTTCGAAGGCGCTCAGCGCCGTGACATTGGCGAGCGCGCGTATAACGAACTCGCGGCCAACGTCGACACGGTCATCAGCATCCCCAACGATCGCATCTTGCAGATCATCGACAAGAAGACCTCGCTACTTGAAGCGTTCACCATTGTTGATGATGTTTTGCGCCAGGGCGTGCAGGGTATTTCCGAGCTCATCACCATCCCAGGCCTCATCAACGTCGACTTCGCCGATGTTAAAGCGATCATGTCGAACCAAGGGTCGGCGCTCATGGGTATCGGGCGGGCGAGTGGCGAGAACCGTGCCGTCGAGGCCGCCAAGGCGGCCATTGCCTCGCCGCTTCTCGAGGTTTCGGTCGACGGCGCCCGCGGCATCCTCTTCACGGTGACCGGCGGCGCCAATAT
>CAIQCM010000063.1 GCA_903870305.1 uncultured bacterium | reverse complement strand
GTTGTTTGGCGATCCACGCCAAGAATGACGCGCGGCATGGTTTCTTCCAGCTGCAGGTTGCCGTCAATGTCCATATAATATTTGACCGCGGGCAATGTGTTGCGGCTCGCGGCAATTATATTGCGCTCCACCTTCCTCGCCAACACTTCGGGCTTAATGCTCACTGTGGCATCAACGCCCAAAAGCACCCGCTCATCACCTTCACCAATATCAATGATAAAATCAATGCCGCGCACATAGTCGTCGTAATCTGAGGTCTTGATCGCGTATTTTACGGTGTCGCCGAACACTTTATTCTCAAACATTTTTTGCAACACGAATTCAAGAGTCCTTGCCTCATAATCATTGGCTTTCTCAAAATCTTCCGACGCCCTAAACTCGGCTATCTTGGCGTTATCATCGTCGAGCATAGCGCGTCGCACCGTGCCGGCACCGACAAACGCTTCCGTCGAAATAGCTTGCGCCTTAAGCGGTATCACCACTTCGTCTTCAAAACGTTCCGTTCTTGCAAGCTCGAGGTTCTTTTTCGCCCGCGTCTCGAACTCCTCCGCCATGCGTCCGCGAATGCTCCCAACTTCGCTTTCAAATTCCATAAGTGTTCATTGATTTAAGTAGTATCAGATTAGCACAGGATACAAAAAACAAAAAAGAGCCCCGCTTGCGGCAGGGCTGTGGTTCGGTCGTTCGGCGCGCCGGAGCGCGTTCAGTTGTTTTCTCCGAGAAGTTCCAGTGCCGACTTTTTCCAGAAGGGATATTTGTCGAGCATGGGATTCGCCACGATCGTGCGGAGTGTTTTTTTACTTATCGCGTTTTTGCCTTCAAGCAAAAACCCTGAAGCGATCGCCGCAAGCACGCCGGTGATCGCCTCGAGTCGTGCAGCACCGTTGATGATGGACTCAGCGGCACCGAGCGCTCTCACATAGTCCTCGGCATCGCTTGTGGCGAGCGCGATGTGTTCGCAGGCGATCAAACGTTCGGGCGGCTCCAGATGCGTAGCCGCGTTACGTGCGAGGAGCAGATCGTTCTCAACACGGGTCAAGCCGTAAATGTCCAAGTACGCCCGCACCTTATCGATCGAGGTCAGCCGGTCGGCCGAACTGCTCGCTGCGAAGAGATCGCTGGGCTCGTGGGAAGCGGACGCAATGGCGAGAAGCGCCTTGCAACGTATCTGCGGATGGATGAACTTCAAAAAATTCGTTGCCGTCTGCGCGCGTTCAAAGAGTCCTGACGCCGCCAGGATGGCGATATAGTCGGCGGCCACGAGGTCGCGTACCAGCGCATCGGTTATTTCGCCGATGAGGCCGAAGGCGTTCTCGACGTCCCGGCCAAGCGCCGCAAGCTCCGGAAGTTGTGCGCGGTAAGCGGCCAGTTGAAAGCAGGGCGACCATCTTTTCCCAATCGTCTCAATGCGAAATGCCGGACTGCTCGCTCCGTAGCCCTCGGCTTGTTCGCGCAGCCACGCGCTCGCATCTTCGACGCGGGCGCGGATCATCGCCCGGTCGTGCAATGAATTGTCGTTTTCAACCTTGGACGAAAGCGCGGCGACATCCCTCCAAGCCGCGATCAATTCTTCAGATGTTCTCATTGTCAATCTCCTTTTTCACAGAACTATCATTTTTCCCCGACCTGTTTTCTTACCGCTTTTTCGCCCGCGCGTCAAGAGGCGGTTGACGTGCGCGGCGCAATATGATAATCGGGTGTTAGGACAAGGAGAAAAAATGGAAAACATAAAAGCGCCGGTCGATACGGAAAAATTGCGCGAGGTGTTCTTGGCGGCCAAACTCCCGGGAGTTGCCGCACTCGTCGAAGACGCGGCAAGGAACGGCGTAACGGAGTTCAGGCCGTCATTCGTTGATGACCCCAACGAACTGCTTCTTCAGGTGAGCAATGCCGTGGCCCGCGTGTACGAGTTCCGGCACATGAGCGCCGCCGAAAGAGCGGAAGACCTCAGGATTGCTGGCGCGGAAGCGGCAAGCGTGTTCATGGGGTCAGGACTCAT
>CAIQCM010000062.1 GCA_903870305.1 uncultured bacterium | reverse complement strand
GATTGGGATTCGGAAAAAATGGTAAGCCAGTTTAAAGATGCTTTGGCCGGATTGCCGGACGCGATCGCCATGATGGGGCACCCGGGCGCCGCGGCGCTTGGGCCATTGATCGATGAAGCGGAAAGAAAGAATATCATTGTCACTTTGCAGAATGTGGATATTCCCGACATTCGCGATAAATATACCAGCAAGGGATTCGGCTATGTCGGGCAAAACCTCTATAACTCGGGGTTGCTGGTGGCGGGCGGCATCGTTCGCAAATATCAACCGGCCGGAGGGTCGGAAGCGATCGTCTTCGGGGTTGATAAAACCACCGACCCCGGCCGCTATGAGCGGACCAAGGGGTGTATTGACGGTTTGACGAATGCCAAGTTGACAGTCCATGAAATAACCATTCCGGCGGCGGTGCAAAAAGACGCCACTTCGCCCGCCGCGCAAAAGATGATATCCGACGCGTTGGAACAATATCCCAATGTCAAGATCGTGGTCATCGACCACGGCGCGCTCACCGCGGCTTCACCAATTTTGTTCAAGAATTTGGGGAAAAAGCCGAGTGATATAATTGTGGCCGGGTTTGATCTTTCCGCGACCACGGTTGCCGGCATCAGAAGCGGTTACATCGGCCTAATTCTCGACCAGCAACCGTACCTGCAGGGGTATCTGCCTGTTCTACAGTCATGTTTGACCAAAAAATACGGTTTCGCGGGACTCTATATCGATACCGGCGTCGGATTGATCGACAGCACCAACGTTAATGCGGTCGCCGATCTGGCAACAAAGAACATCCGATAGGCGGTCGCGCAAGAGCCGTTAGCAGCTATGAAGCTAAATCTTAAAATAACGATGATATTGACGATCAGCTTTTTAGCGATCTCATCGGCTTTTATTTTGGCATCGCTTTCGGCTCTTGGGCGCAATCAGTCCGATAACATCGCGCTCTTCAAGAACGAGTTCGTCGAAACCAACTTGGAATCGTTCCAAAACTCCTCCGATATTTTTTTCAGCTATCTCGATAATGAGATAAGCGCGGGAAAGATCGTCTCGCAGGGCGATGCCGTCATTTTCGCCCAAAAGATCGATCCCTCGATCGAAAACGTCATTCTTATCGACATTCCGCGGAAAAATTTTCTTGACGGCGCCAATCCCAAGCTGACGGCGCTTTTGGACCCGGAAACACTGAGCGGGTTCGAGAGCCAATGGACGCTGGACGCCAGACAAAACGATTTTGCGGTCGACAATCTGGACAAATTCACGGACGGCGACGCCTCGGTCACGCCCGCCCGCATCCGCGTGAAGTTTTATGACAAGCTCGGCTTGATCATCGGCTATGGCAAGGTATTTGAAACGGGCAAGATCAGGATCCAGTTCATCCAGCAGCAAAATCAAACGTTCTATTGGAACTATTTGATGATCCTTCTTGTGATCTTCTTGCTGGCCGCCACGCTGATCCCGCTCTTCTCGATCTTGTTCATGAAAAAGGCGATCGTCGACCCTATCAAGCGATTGAACGCGGTAACGCAAAAAATCACCGAAGGCGATCTGACGAAACGGGCGGACCTCGCCTCGCGTGACGAGATCGGCGAACTGTCGACGAGCTTTAACAGCATGACCGAAAAACTGGTCGATTCGAACCGCAGCTTGGAGGGCAAGGTCAAAGAACTCTCCGAGGAGCATGGACGGCTTTCATCGCTCGTCGAAAGCGTTAAGCTTGGCGTGGTGATGGTGGATCTGCGCCTCACCGTCATTTTGGCCAACTCCGCCGCCAAGACGATCTTTGGAAAAGAGCTGCCAAAAGATCTGTCCTTCAAGGACATTTCGGAAAAGATAAAAGGCAGCGTCAATATTTCGCAAGCGTTAAGCTATTACGTTCATGCGGGCAAACCCCTGAACATCCAAGAGGTGATGATCGGTGAAAATTATTATCGTCTTTTTATGTCGCCGGTTCGCGACATTGTCGAGCATATCTTCATCGGTGCGGTGGTGGTCATGGAGGACGTCACTGAACAGAAAAAGCTCGATAAGATGCGCACCGAGATCGTCTCCATCACTTCGCACCAGTTGAGGACGCCGGCCACCATTGTGAAAGGCAACTTGGAAATGGTGTTGGGCGGGGACGTTGGCAAGGTGACTAAGGCCCAGCGCGAGCTTTTGGACGACACGTACTTGGGCAACGAACGCATGATCCACCTGATCAACGACCTCATGGACGCCGCGAAGATCAATGAAGGAAAGCTGGTCTTCCCGCTCGAGCCGGTCCGGCTCGAGGATGTTGTCGAGGAAGTGGTCAAAGAAAATGTGCCTTTTGCCAAGGAGAAGAATGTTGAACTGGATTTTATTCGTCCGAGCGCGCCTTTGCCCATGGTCAAGATCAACAGCCAACGGGTCAAACAGGTCTTTCAGAACATCATCGATAACGCCGTTAAGTACAGCGCGGTCGGCGACAAAGGCAAGGTTGAGGTCGGTGTCACCGAGGATAAAGGTTTTTTGCGCCTTTCGGTCAAAGACAACGGCATCGGTATTCCCAAAGCGGATCAGGGCAAGATCTTCGAGCGGTTCTCGCGCGGATCGAATTCGACAAAGCTGGACCCCGGCGGCGGCAGCGGGCTCGGACTCTATATCGCCAAAGCGGTGGTCGAGCAGGGCGGCGGCAAGATCTGGTTTGATTCGGTCGAGGGCAAAGGCACGAGCTTTTATACAACATTCCCCACTAATTAAAATCCACCCCATATGTCCGAATCCATGAAAAAGATATTGATCGTCGAAGACGAAGAAGGGATCGCCAAACCGCTCGCCATGAAACTGCGCTTATCCGGTTTTGAGGTCGAGAACGTCTATGACGGCAAACAGGCGCTTACCGCTTTGGGAAAAGGCAAATACGATCTCATTCTTTTGGACCTGATGATGCCAAACGTCGACGGGTTCGCCGTGCTCGGCGAGTTGCAAAAAAGCGGCGACAAGACGCCGGTCATCGTCGCCACCAATCTTAATTCGCCGGAGGACGTTTCGCGCGTGTTCGAATTGGGTTGCACGAATTATTACGTGAAGGCCGATACTACGCTCGACCAGATCGTTGATAACGCCAGAAAGACGATAAAATAATCAACCGTTATTTTTTCTATGACCAATT
>CAIQCM010000061.1 GCA_903870305.1 uncultured bacterium | reverse complement strand
CTTGCCGAGGCGCGTGAAAGTGACGGCGTTGTTGGTGGCCCCTCCCCCCGTTTCAAAATCAATGTCATCGATATCGATCTTGGCGCCAAAAGGAAAACACGCTTCCTCAATCCCGTGTTCCTTATGAAGCTCCATCGCTTTGGAGCGCAAGAAAACATCGCGTGTGGCCGAGCCGAAGGTGATTACATCGAACATATTCTTTGTAAATTTCAAGAACCAAGAACCAATTTCCAAATAAATTTCAATGGGTTATCCTTTTGTATTGAATATTTGATATTTATTTGGAAATTGGTTCTTGGTTCTTGGTTGTTAAGGTCACGCTTTACCTTTCGCCCCGAACAACTTGATGAACTCCGCGGCTTTCTTCTGCACTGCAAGCGTTGAGGCGCCCGTCAGTTTGTAGGGGACGACCTCGTCGGGATTTTTTTTGATCGACTCGCGCAAGGCCTTGGTGTAGGCGACGCGCAGTTCGGTTGAAATGTGGACGTTGGCAATGCCGGCGGTAATCGCCTTTTTAAAAGCGACCTCGCCGCTTCCCGAGCCGCCGTGGAGGACAAGGGCGACGTTCTTTCTTAGTTTGGCGCGCAGCTCTTTGATGAGCGTGAAATCGAGATTCTTTTTGGTTTGCGACATGCCGTGATAATTGCCGACGGCCGGGGCCAAGCGGTCGATC
Source organism: uncultured bacterium (assembly GCA_903870305.1). GTDB lineage: Bacteria > Patescibacteriota > Patescibacteriia > CAIQCM01 > CAIQCM01 > CAIQCM01. The sequence goes on along the minus strand of CAIQCM010000061.1, from coordinate 4,142 downwards.
CCGGTCTTGTGAACAAATTCGAGCGCAAGTTCCGGCGAAGTGAACGAGGCCGGATCGATCGTCACTTTGCCTTTAAACACGGTCGATGAATCGGTGGCGAGCGCGCCCAATTCGCCCTCGATGCTTATCTCGCGCTTTTGCTTTCGCGCGTAGCGCACCACTTCGGCGGTTTTGGCGACGTTTTCGGCGAACGGCAACTTGGAAAGGTCGATATGAACCGAAGGATATCCGGCGTCGATCGCCGCTTTGGCGAGCGCCACGCTGTGGGTGTGGTCGGCGTTCAAGAACAAGGGAACCCCGAACTCGTCGGCAAGGGCGCGCACCAAAGCGACGGCGCCGGCCGGGGTGAAGAGCGCGCGTTCGCCTTCGGAAGTGCCGATCATGATCGGACTGCGCAGCTCCGCGGCGGCCAAGACGATGCCGCGCAGCAATTCCAAATTGCAAACGTTGAAGTGGGGGAGGGCCCATCCTTCGGCGGTCGCGCGGCGCAAATAACTGTTGAGCGATGGAGCCATATTAAGCGGGGATCTTATAACTCGCGTTATTCTTTATCATGACCGGTTTGATCCGTTTGTAGGTCTTGAGCATTTTGGCGAGGCCGGGACGAGTGAGCAATCCTTCCTGCGGTCCGATCTTGCCGATCACGCCCGCGGAATTGGCCGTGCCCCAAAGCATGGCATCGGGAACGGAATGTCCGTAGAAAAGTCCGGCCAGAAAACCGGTGGCGAAAGCGTCGCCTGCGCCCGTCACTTCCACCACCTTGGCCGGGAAGATCGGCAAAAAATACGTATTGACCGAGTTAGAGGCATAGGCGCCGTTATGCCCGTCGGTGATGACCGCGAGGTGCGGTCCCAATTCGTGTAAGCGATAAAGCAGGCCGGGAATATCGGTCGAGTCGCCGACCATGAGCTCGGCTTCTTCCTTGTTCACAAAAATTATCTCGGTGTGCCGCAAGATCTCCTTCATTTTGGGAACACCCGCCTTAATGTGGCTCGTCCCGGGATTGAAGGCGATCTTGGTGTGATTTTTTTTGGCGTAATTGATGATCTGACGCTCAAGCGGGGCGTGATTTTTCCCGACGGCGGTGTAATAGAGCCAACGCGATGGCTCAAGGTCTTTGGGAAGCGAATAAACGCGCGGATGCGAATATTGAAGGATGGTGCGATCGCCTTGGAAGTTCAAAACAACCGAATAATTCGTACTCGAGCCCTTCTGCACATGAAGGTATTTGGTGGTAACCTTTTCCCGTTTCATTCTTTTGATGATGCGTTCGCCGGTCTCGTCGTTGCCTACCACCGAATAAAATCCGGCCTTCATCTCTAGGCGCGCCGACCCGACGGCATTGTTCAGGGCATTTCCGGCCACGGTTTGATGCAGGGTTTTAACGGGAATTTTGTCGCCGAAATTCATGCACAACTGGCTGACTTTCTTGCCTTGGATATGGGTGACAAACGCGTCATGAAGCTTGAGGAACGTATCAAGCGCCGCGTCGCCGATGGAGATGATGTCGAGCATAACTACTTCTATAATAAAATATTGATCGAAGTAAATTCCAAGAACCAAGAACCAATTTCCAAATCGTCCACCATTCTTGGAATTTGGTTCTTGGTACTTGGTTCTTACCCGCAGGTTATTATATCACAAAAACCATATCAAAACCCCTCCGATGGGTCATCGGAGGGGCAGGGGGTTATGAAATTATTTTCTCTTTATGACCGCTTTGACCGCTTTAACCACGTCTTTCACGCCCATGCCGTAGAACTCCAGAAGTTCGTTCGGCTGGCCCGATTGGCCGAATTGGTCGTGCACGCCGACGAATTCCATGGGCACCGGGTCGTTTTGCGCCAAAATTTCCGCGACGGCCGAACCCATACCGCCCGCAATCTGGTGTTCTTCGACGGTGACCACCGCACCGCAGTCCTTCGCGGCCGCGATAATGGTCTTTTCGTCCATCGGTTTGATCGTGTGATTGTTCACAACACGGCATTCAATTCCTTCCTTTGCTAATTCTTCGGCCGCCATCAATGATTGATAAAGAAGCGGGCCGCAAGCGATGATCGCGGCGTCTTTGCCATCGTGCACGACCTGCGCTTTGCTTATTGCAAACGGCGTATCGTCACTCGTCATCACCGGCGTTTTTTCGCGCGCCAGACGGATGTAGACCGGGCCGACAACTTTGGCCGCTTCAACCGTGGCTTTGCGCGCCTCAATCGAGTCACAGGGATTGATCACGATAAGATCGGGGATGCAGCGAGTGATGGCCATGTCCTCGATCGCCTGGTGGGTGGCGCCGTCGGGGCCGACCGAAACGCCGGCATGCGAACCGATGATCTTGATGTTGGCCTTGCTGAGACAAGCGGTGCGCACCTGGTCCCAGCTGCGGCCGGGGGAGAACATGGCGTAGGAAGAAAGAAAGGGAACCTTTCCGGCGAGCGCCAATCCGGCGCTTATCGAGACGAGCGCTTGTTCGTATATCCCCATTTGAATGAAGCGGTCGGGAAATTCTTTTTTAAACAGGATCATGCGCGTTGATTCGGTCAGGTCGGCGCAAAGTGCAACCACATTCGGGTCGTTTTTGCCGGCGATGACCAAACCATCGCCAAAACCCATCCTCGTCGGAAGTTGCGTTTTGCCGCTGATGTCGAATTTTAGTGTATCACTCATAATATTTTAAACTAATCGTTATTCCGACTCTATCTTCCCCCCAAGCGTCCGCAGTTCTTTAAGGGCCTTCTCGGCCTGCTCGGGGTTGGGCACCGCGCCGTGCCACTCGAATTTGTATTCCATGAAATCAACGCCTTTGCCGGCAATGGTGTGCGCAATGATACAGGTCGGGCGGTCTTCAGTCGCTTTGGCTTCTTCGACGGCTTCGACGAATTGGCGGATGTTATGGCCGCCCACTTCGATGACGCGCCAATTGAACGATTCATATTTGGCCTTAAGCGACTCGAGCGGCATGACTTTTTCCGTCGGCCCATCGATCTGGATGTTGTTGCGGTCGATAATAACGGTGAGATTTGAAAGTTTGTACGCGCCGGCGAAAAGCAGCGTTTCCCAAACAATGCCGCAGTCCTGTTCGCCGTCGCCCATGACGCAATAGGTGCGCCAACTCTTGCCGTCCAGGCGCGCCGCGTAAGCCATGCCGGCCGCCTGCGCAACGCCTTCGCCGAGCGGCCCCGAAGTGGTTTCAAGGCCGGGAAGATGCATTCGTTCCGGGTGTCCTTGAAGGCGCGAACCGAATTTGCGCAAGGTCAAGAGTTCTTCGACCGGGAAATAACCGGCGCGCGCCATGGCGGCGTAGCGCACCGGGCAAATATGCCCGGCCGAAAGGATCAGCCGGTCGCGGTCGGCCCAATCCGGATTTTTCGGATCGTGGTTAAGGATGTGAAAATAAAATGCCGCAAAAACATCGGCCATGTCCAAAGATCCGGCCGAGTGGCCGCTCCCGGCCGCAAGCAGCATTTGGATGATATCCTCGCGGATCGTGTTGGCCGCCTCTTCGATCGCGAGCACTTTTTTGTCGGTTAGATCAAGCATGGGATTTTTGTTAAGATCGTTCTTATTCTACCACGCGCAAACGTTAAGGGCTAACTTCGACCGCGCCGCCGAAGGCGGGATTTTTTCCGTCCTGATAAAGCCAGCGCCCGACCTTGCTAAAGGTATAGACAAAGCTTTCGCCGGGCGCGAGGTCTGTCTTTGAAGCGAGATCGGCAAGTTTTGTTTTGGGATCGTACGACGGGACGATGCTGTGCGTTTTGTTTGTCGTATTTTTAAAAGCGACCTTTGTTCCCGCGGTGACGTAGGCGGTCACCGGATTAAATTCGCCATCGGGCGCGAACGTGACGGTGAACGAGCCGCTCGCCGGCTTTTCCCGAACGGTTCCGACCGCAGGGGTGTTTGTGTTCGTATTTACTGCAGGGGATGCGGCGCAGCCGGCACCCAAGAGCGCTATTATTCCCGTCGCAAATAGCAATTTCGTCATTCTCATATTTATCTTTTATTAATATCTAATCTCTAATATCTAATGTCTAATCCGTGGGGAATATATAGAATCTGCCACCAATAATATGTAATTCAGCATACAACTGAGCCAAAATTTGAGAAGATTTGGAGCTGATATAAAATCTGCCACCAAATATATG
>CAIQCM010000060.1 GCA_903870305.1 uncultured bacterium | reverse complement strand
GCCGGCGCGTCATGTCCTGCAGTTGGCGTTCCTGTTCAAGCTGCCAGGCATCACCGAATCGGGTGATGTCATGTCTGACTTTGCAGTGGCGGCCGTCGGCGGGGTCATAATATTTTTGGTCCTGTTCGGGCTTTACCTTTTGATTTACGGAGCGTACGTCGGCGCCTACATCCGCCGTTATTATTACGATGCCTCCGAACAGTTCCTCACCATCCAAAAGCGCGTTTTCAGCCCGACAGAGATCCATGTGCCTTATCAGAAGATCCAGGATGTTTACGTTGACCAGGATATTTTAGACAGGATGATGGGTCTCTATGACGTTCATATCGCGAGCGCGACCGTCACATCGGGAATAGAGGCGCATATTGACGGCGTCGACGCCGACGTTGCCGAAAAACTCAAGAATTTATTGCTCGGCAAGATCCAATACGGATCAGCAGCCAGCGTTGTGGCGCTGGCAAATACGGCGGCGCCCGTTCCCGAGCCGCCGGCTTCCGGCGTGTTCACATCGCATAATTATCCGATCAGCGGCACATGGCTCGTTGGCGCGATCGCGAGGAATTTTTTGACCACGGCGTTCGCCGTTCTGCTGATCGCGTTCGCCTTTTCCAACAAGGGGGCGATCCTCGTTTACGGATGGCTTTGGGTAGGATTGTACGTCGTCATTTTTATCGCCAATACCATTAGGGTGATCTTGTGGCGCACGACCTACTCGTTCGAGTTCCAGCCGCAATTTATTTTGGTGCGCCAGGGCGTGTTACGGCGCGAGGAAAAACACGTTCCGTACCGGTCGGTGCAGAACGTGCTGAACAAACAGGGCGTGATCGACCGTCTGTTCGGTCTCTCGACCGTTGTAATCGAGAACGCGGCTCAGGGAATGGTTTACAGCCGAAGGGGGGGAGCAAGTCGGCCTTCGCAGGTGATCATCCCTGGTCAGCCCGCATCAAAGGCCAAACAGCTCTCCGACGAGCTCAACCGGATCTTGGGCGGCAACAACGCCAGTACGACCGGACTTTAAACTAATATCAAAGAACCCCGACATTGCGTTGGGGTTCTTTTGTTGTCCTCGTCATACCGGCGAAAGCAGGTATCTAGCCCACTTGCGCCGCATCTGCTTATTTAGCACGTTGCTGCTTTCTAGCTGGATCCCGTGTCCCGGCACGGGATGACAGAAAAACTACTTTGGAAAATATTGGTCCAGGAGGAATATCCTGGCTCTTCGAAAGCCGGTTCTTTTTACTTCGAGCGATTTTATTTTATCGCGTTTGATACTCTCCTCGCGCGCGTTCGCATTTTTCATTCGGTACTCGCGTTCGATCTCGTGATCAAGCCACGCGACGCGGTCTTCGATCAGGCCGAGGATTGGCTCGATCGTGGCGGGATGCGCTTCGTACTCCTTAAGAATCTCCAGCTCGTTATCGCGCGCAACTCCCGCTTCGAGTTTTTCCAAAGAATCGTTAAATGAAACGGCGCTGTACCGTTCGCCGATATCCGGCGCAAGCAAAAGGGTTATTTCCGTCGGCTTGGTCATCTTTGCGTGCCCGCCGGAATAGGTTTCTTTGTCGAGAAAATGGGTGAGTTGGCGACAATGATAAAGTTCAGGCGAACCGTTCTCGCGCAGATTATTGCATTGCGTTTCAAAAAACGGCAGAACATTGATGAGCCCCCATCCGCGCGCATGCGGAGTGTCTTTCCATGCGTCTTCATGCTGATGATCGGCGATGTATTGATCAATATCCTTGACCGTAGGTTCGTTTTCCGGCGGCATTTCCGGCGGTTGCGAAAATTTTTCAGGGTGTCCGGGCATTAGATATTAGATATTAGACATTAGATATTCGTCTAATGATGAGTTTCGCGTCCAACCCAATTGGCATCGACCTCGACTTCGAGGTCGAGGAATACCTTGGCTTGGAGCACAGTCTCGAGTTCCTTGCGGGCGGTATAGCCCATTTCTTTTATCTTGGAAGCGCCGGTGCCGATAAGCATTTTTTTGTAACGTTTCTCGGTCGTCAGAATGCGCGCCTTAATGTAAATGGTGCCGTCGGGGCGCTTGTCCATTTCGTCGAGCGTCACTGTGATCGTGTATGGAACCTCCTGTTGCATTTGAATGAAGACCTTTTCCCTGATCAGTTCTTCGACCCACTTCTTGCTTTCCATGTCGGTCAATTGGAACTCGGGATAGAACGGCTCGCCTTCCGGCAAGATCTCGAAAAGCTTGTCGAGGAGCGGTGCGAGGTTTGAACCGCGCAAGGCCGAGATGTTCACGACTGCGTCCATTTTTTCGCCCATGCGTTCGAATTCGAATTGAAAGGGTTTTTTGCGGTCGCTGAGGTCGGATTTGTTGATCGCCATTATTTTTGGCACCTGTGAGGCCGTGACCATGGCGTAGGTGTGGTGTTCTTCCGGACCCACGGCGCGGGTCGGGTCAACGACGTAGACAATAGCATCAATGCCGTCCATGGCGTTCTTCACTTCGCGGTTTAACGACTCAGTGAGTTGGTCGCGGCTCTTTTCAAAAACGCCCGGCGTATCGACAAATACAATTTGACCGCGAGGATCATGGACGATCCCGCGGATGGCTTGGCGCGTTGTCTGCGGCTTGGGCGTGATAATCGCCACCTTGCTTCCGACCAGCGCGTTCAATAACGTTGATTTTCCCACGTTGGAGCGCCCGATGAGGGCGACAAATCCTGACTTCATAATTTCTTCGAAATTTTGTCTCGATGCTAATATACTAATCCCTACGAATATAACGAATATTATACAAATTCGTAACGTTATTCGTCATATTCGTACACATTTGTATATTGGCATCGAGTCGCTGCTGTTCAGGCAGCCCGTCCGTCGTCTAAATATGCGGCAAAAAGCGAAAAAAGTCAATTATTTACGGAGCAGCGAAACCACGGTCTCGATATGTGGCGTGTGCGGAAAAAGATCGAGACAGCGAGTTTTTTCGATGGAATATTTTGTGAGCAAGGTTTTGAGATCGTGGGCAAGGGCGCGGGGGTTGCAGGAAACGTAGACCAGGCGCTTGGCGTTGGAGCCCATGAGCGCTTCGAGCGCGGCGGGATGCAAGCCGGCACGCGGGGGATCGAGGACAATCGTGTCGGGGGCCATGTCGGTAAGCGCGGTCGCGAGTAATTTTTCCGTTGCGCCGGAACGGAAGTCGATGTTCGCGATGTTGTTCAGCTTGGCGTTGCCGCGCGCGATCTCGACCGCGGCATCGTCGAGCTCGACGCCAATTACTTTATCTGATGCTTTCGCGAGCGCGAGCGTTAAAAATCCGGAGCCGCAATAGAGGTCCATTATTTTTTCGCCCGGCTTTGGCGCGGCAAATTCAACGACAATGTTCTGCAGTTGCGCGGCCATTTCCGAATTCGTCTGGAAGAATGAGGCGCAGGGGATGCGGTAAGAAAAGCCGTTGATCTTTTCTGTCAGATAAGTTTCACCAAAGATTGACTCGATCGTTTTTGGGATAGAGAGGTCGGTTATTTCCGGATTGATCCCCCAAAGAAGCGAGGTTGCGAACGGCTTTAATGCATCTTCAAATTTTTCGCGAAGGGGGAGGGAGGCGAGTTCGGCCGAGGTGGTGATAAGAACCAAACGCTCGCCGGTGTTTTTCCCTTCGCGAATGACCAGGTAGCGCCAAAAGCCGGCATGGACGCGGTTGTTCCAAAACGGGACTTTGCTTTCTTTGGTCAGCTCGCGCGCAATCGCCATGATCTTAACCGCTTCTTTCGAAAGCATTCGGCAGTCCTTGAGATCGAGCACCAGGTCCCAATGCTCCGGCGTTTTCAACCCCAGCGAGCCATCGACGGCAAAAACATAATCCATGCGGTTGCGATAGTTGTATTGGCTTGTCGCGGGGATGAAGTCCTTGGAAATTGGTTCTTGGTTCTTGGTTGTT